>CACZII010000046.1 GCA_902781185.1 Fibrobacter succinogenes | reverse complement strand
TCATACTCACAGACAAATCGATCCGCACTTACCACCTCGTAGTCGGACCCGCCGTTGAACACGTTCAACAGGCCGTATTCTTCGTGGAGCTTTTCCATACGGACACGGGCGCCGAATTCTTGTGAAAGCCGGCAACAAAGGGCGCACAGATCCTTTTCCGAAAAATGCTCTGCTACGCGAGGATCCTGAGGTGCTATGACATGAGTCGCGTCGTCGTTTTGAGTTCGTTCCTGGCAGCACGAGATTACAAATAAATTATCAGCAAACGAATATTCTTTAGGAAGGGTAGCATGTTGCCCACCTATCCAAAGCTTACCAGAAATGCTGTACTCGTGATCCACTTACAAATCCATCCCGATCAAGGGGCCTTAAAACTCATTTAACATCAGGAATCTCAATATAAAAATTATATTTAAAGCAAAACAGGCTACATTGACAAATGTTCTACAACCTGAGCAACCATCCTCACGTCAACTGGGGGAACGCGCAACTAGAGGCCGCCCGCAAGTGGGGGGACATAGAGGACGTTCCTTTTCCAGAAGTCAACGCCCAGCTAGACGAGCAAGACATTCTCCGCGCCGCACAGGAAAGTGTAACAAAAATACAGATGTCCAAAGACGACGCCATTTTTGTCGCTGGAGAATATGGATTTGTGTTTCCGATTATCGACGAACTACTTAACCAAGGGAAAACGGTCTTAAGCACTGCTTCCGAGGACAAAACGGCTTACCGTACCGCCGACAACGGAACAAGTGAAAGAATCATTCACTATAACTTTCTCAAATTCATCCCCTACCGCAGGTTCCAAGGACAGGTCTCACCCGTTAGCAAAAAAAGGAACATCGTCCTAAACTGCAACGGGAATCGTCCCTTAGAAACTTGGGATAACTACGAGAAAGAAATTATATCAAAACTTGGAATCGTAAAAGATTTTCCAGTAGAAGACTTCTCTTTTCAGGATCTTGGCAAGCAGGACAAGATCATAGAAGGTCTCCTAAGAGATATTGATACCATGGCCCCCAATGCCATAATCCTTGGCGGGATTTTTTATCCCTTTTTCATAATGGCAGATGCACTCATCCAAAAGGGGTACGACATCTATGTCAAGGCGAGTAACCGGAATGTGACCGAGTACCTTAATCCAGATGGATCTTCCACAAAAATTTCTGCATTTTCATTCAAAAAGCTGCGTAAGATTTTGAGATTCGATTCTCTAGGAGACAACGATGGAAAATGAACTGCTAGACAAAGAAGTTCTGTGTCTTATTGACATAAGGCAAATACAGAAATATTTGTTTCATACCAACGGCCCTATGGAATCCCTTGGCGCAAGCAAAGTCCTAAGCGTAATTCTAGACGACGCATTAGAATACGCCGCAAAAAACATTGACTTGCCTTTAGATAAAAGCCAATTTGATTTATCCTATAGTGCCGAAGACAAGCAAATTCCATACTTTCATAATGAAAAAGTCCTGGTCCAAGCAATTGTCATTTCGGCAGGAAACGCCTTTATACTTTTCAGAACGGGGAGACTCTGCCAAAGAATCATTCGCAAAGTATCTCGTTACTTTCTGGACAAGACCCACATCCTAGAAATTTCCGCATGCGCTGTAGAGAAAACGGACTCTTTCCACAAAGATATCGATGCTATCTTTGACAAATTAGATTTAGTAAAGAACGAATTTGCGTCAGCCCACCCGTTCTTGCCCCCTGCCGTTGTAAAGAAGGAAAAGTATACGGGAGAGGCTGTTTTTAAGATTCTTGAAAATGGCGAAGAGATTTCCAAAAGCTCTTTTATCCTCAGGCAAAGCGTGGCCCCCACAGACAACATTGTAGACATAAAAAAAATTTCCCCTGCTAAAGGCCCAGGAGGAAAGTCCTATGTGGCAATTATCCACATGGACGGAAACAATATGGGTTCTACTATAGGGCAAGTGGTTCCCAAGGAAAAAAATTACGAAGAATGCATCATAATCAGACGAATGATTAACAGGAACATAACTGAGGGTTATAACGATACTTTGAAAAATACCGTTGATTACATAAGAAAAAAATACTACCCTAAATTTTCCGACAAAGAATTTTTCCGTGAATTAGCCTTTTTTCACCAGGGCGGCGACGACATCAACCTGGCATGCAACCCCACAATTGCCATACCTTTTGTAGAACGATTTGTTCAGGAATTAAGAAACATCTGTCTTTGGAAAGATGACAAATCCGAAGTCCATTTTTCTCTATCGGCAGGAATTGCGTTCGTTTACCCAGATTCCAATTTCTTTTCGGCTTTTAACATGGCAGAAGAATGCTGTTCTAATGCGAAAAAATTCGCCAAGAAACCCGAGAATTCCATAAACGGACTTAGCGGAACGTGGTTTGATTTCGAATTTCAAACAGATCAAAAAATTCAGCATCTGGACACAACACGAAAACGATATTTCCGAACTTTCGAAAACATCAACATGCAATTACGCCCTTACACGCTGGACATCCAAAAGCAAGACGACATCCGACATTTTGACCACGTGAAAAAGAAAATAAAGACCTTGCAAAAAATAAAGTTAGGTAAATTAAAAAACTATCTCCTAGAACGATCCTATTCTATAGGCACCATAGAATTTGAAAATTTCATTACAAAAATGGCACTGGACGGCATAAATCTCAAGGAGATGCTAGGAGACCCCATAATCATAGATTCCGACAACGAAAGAGTCGCCACATGGTACGATGCCTTTGTTCTAAACCATTTTATGAAGGAAGAACAATAAAATGATGTGCAGAATATTCATCAAGACAAAAAGCTTTGTTGGACTGGACTTTGGGCGTTTTTCTGAAGTCTTTCTTGACAAGGATATTCCCGTAGATCCTAAAGGACTTCCTTACATTCCTCTGGATGCGGCCTTGCTTTCAGACGATTCTAACAACCTTGACATTCCTCTTGGGATCGCCCGCCTAAAAAACTACAGAGGTCTTTTAAGCGAGCTGAATCTTATCAACAATCTTGAAGGGGTTTCCCCAAAAATCATCACTGAACTTTATACAAAAATCATTACGGACAAAGATGGCCAAACCTACCGGGTATTATTGCCGGATTTAACCTTTGTTGCCAAATTGGATATAGAAGAGAGTAGGTTTGCGATTATTGAAAAAAAGCTCTCATCAATCCACCAGATCGGTATTATAAACGAGCTTATCAAGGGCCTTGTGGACATTTCCGTAGAAAAAAGTACAGGCATCTCGCTAAAACGCGCTCCATTAAAGCTATCTGACAAGAAAACCTACTCTAGGATAGATTATACCCTTGAAATCCGCTCGCCCCTTTGCATTTACACCCCATACGAAAGGGATACAAAGACCCGTTCCTACATACCGGGCTCAGAATTATTGGCACATCTTCAAAAAATCGCCACAGACACAGACCAGGACATATTGGACGAACCCGGCCTTATATGCTCCAATGTCTATCCGACATGCAATGACCTACGAGGGATTCCCGCCCCTTTAAGCATGGTTATCGAGAAGCTAAACAAAAATTCTCTGTGGAGCAAGCTTGCCACGCCTCCCAAAGACAAGCCCTCTATCCAAACAGTCCGTATCAACGGCGATTATATCATCGGACATAAGAATAAGACCGTCACACGCTTCTCAACGGACATAACCTCTATCTACCCGGTACAAGCAAAAACGGAAAACCTTTGCGGCAGTGATGGCGTTAGGGACGCCATCAAGGAAGGCCAGATTTTCAAGGGCTATTTCAAGGGTTCCGACAAACAAATTAGGACCATTGCACGACTACTAAGCCAAAAGCCATCCTTCAATATCGGTTTTTATGCAGACGAGGGATATGGTGAAGTATTCTTAAGGATTGATCATGTAGAAGAGCAAAGCGAAACCCAACCCTATTACGCTCACACTTTTGATGTATTCGCCTTAGCACCCGTCATTATGTATAATTGCAATGGCCTATACTCGTATAGTGCCGATAGTTTCTTGAATTTGCTGGAAGAAAAACTTGGCGCCAAAGGCAATTTGGAATTTGTTACCAAAATGGCCGATTCCGGATTGATTTATCCCATTAGCAAAACCATGGAATCCTGCGACGCACCAGTCAAAAGTCTATTAATGGGCAGTTGTTTTAGAATCAGAACAAAAGACAAAAGCCTGATTGACATAGGCGCCATCAGGAGAACATTTGTAGGATGCAACACGAAATATGGCTTTGGTGAGATTCTTGTGCAGGCGCCCGATGAAAAGTTTTATAGAGTCTGCGAAGACCGCGATCCAGATTCCTACACTGTTGTTAGCCCCCACAACACTAGCGATCTGGAATCTATGGCAAAGCTCTGTCAAAATCTGTTAAAACGGATTTTATACTACAAAATTGCAAGAATCGCCATTGTGGATAGCGAGGACAACTTCAAAAAGGGAAACGCCCCCCTATTCCTTTTGAGGAAAATGGCCGAAAGTTACGCACCTGGTACAACCGACGAAGAACTTGAATCTCTATACCAGGAGGTCTTAGAATATGTTGCTGAATGATATACTTGATTCCAAATTTTTTGATAAAATCCCTCAAAGGGGATACATTTATGCCATTTTCAAAGCGGGTGTCATTTTTGAAAAATATGAATTGCTTCCGAACGGACTCAAGTTCAATGGAGACACTGTATTTGAAAGGTCTCCCCTAAGAGAACTTCATTGCTTTGATGAAAACAAAGAATACCGTTTGATTGTCCAAGACAATTCTCTCTGTACTTGCCCCATAGAAAAAGTAGTCTCCGCCGAAGAGGAAAAAGAGATTCCTGCGGAGGTTTTGCTTAGCGACGAAATGTTGTTAGAAGACAGATATACAAAATGCGGGATAAAAAAGATTAATATCATCAACCGATATAGTTATTCTTTCTTTGACACACTGCAACTTGATGATTATAGGATGACCGTTTGATTTAGTGATGAACGCAAGCGACAGAAAATCACTTCGAGAAACCATTGGCCTAGCATGGCCTTCCGTACTGGAAAATGTTTTTGCCGTACTGGTGGTTATGGTAGATACATTCATGGTGGCCTCTCTCGGGCATGCCGCCGTAGCCGCCACAGGGTTAACGGCACAGCCCAAATTCTTCTTAATGGCTCCCCTATTCGCATTAAACGCAGCAAGTGGGGCAATCATAGCGCGCAAGCGCGGCGAAGAAGACAAGATTGGCTCCAATATGATTTCAAAGCTAATCCTCTTAATAGCCGCTGCATACTCCATTACCATTGGAATCATCTGCGTTTGCCTATCCAAGCAGATTGTAATTCTCTGCGGAGGCAACCCAGAAACAACCGAAATGGCCTCAGTCTATTTCGCCATATCCATGGGCGGGCTGATCTTTACGGCTCTTACCATGATTTGCAGCGCCATCCAGCGGGCCATGAAGAATACCAAGATTTCCATGTATGCCCATATTGCGTCCATGGTCGTAAATGTTTTTCTGAACTACGTGCTGATATACGGACATTTCGGATTTCCTAAGCTTGGCGTTGGTGGGGCAGCCATTGCCACCGTCTCCGGGACATTCGTCTCACTCATCATTGTAGGCCTATCACTAACCAAGAACAGCCTGTTCATTAACCTGCCCTACATTATCTGCTCCAAGCACCACATTGCAAAAGAATACATCAAGAGCGTTGTGAGACTTTCTTCAAACTTCCTCTCTGAAGATTTCATTAAGAGAATTTCATTCCTGTTAATAGGAATTATAGCCGCAAAAACAGGAACCGAACAATTTGCCGCCCATCAAGTGGGCATGGCTCTACTAAACTTGGCTTTCGCCTTCGGCATGGGCATGCAAACTGCAAGCGTCATCCTAGCCGGCAACGCACTTGGAAAAAAAGACACCGCCCTTGCACGAAAATACACGTACAACTGCATCGGCTGCGGCATCATTTTAGGGGTAACCGTAGGACTCTGCACGTTCACTTTCGGAAAGGATTTTTTTGCCATATACTTCACCAACAACTCTTTTTTGGCTATTGGAGAAATCATCAGCACTTTCGCAGCAATCATCATCCCCATCCAGATATGCCAGGTGATTTATAGCGGAAGTTTGCGAGCAAGTGGCGATGTCAAATACACCCTAATTGCTTCCACCTGCACCATCGGATTATTCAATCTGGTCGTTGATTTTACCCTTGTAGTTATCTTTGGATTTGGAATTGAAGGTGTTTGGATAGGAACTCTAGCGGGCCAAAGCTCTCTTGCCCTAGCACATTTTTTACGTTTCCGTTCTGGTAAGTGGACAAATAAAAAACTGTAGGAATTGCAATGGCCCGCGCACGCAAGACAATCACCCCCGACCCGTATGCGAAACCGATAGCGAAACCGCTACCGCCAGAGCAGAGCCTGCCCGGAAAACTGAAGCAGTTCCAGTCCAATACGCGTGCGAACTTTGAACTGGTGAGCCCTTATGGTGCGGCAGGCGACCAGCCGAAGGCCATTGAAGAATTAACCGAAGGCTTTAGCCGTGGCGAACAGTTCCAGACGCTGCTTGGCGTCACCGGCTCGGGCAAAACATTCACCATGGCCAACGTCATCAAGAACGTAGGCAAGCCCACTCTAATCCTCACCCACAACAAGACGCTGGCGGCGCAGCTCTACCAGGAATTCAAGGCGTTCTTCCCCCACAACGCGGTAGAATACTTCGTCAGCTATTACGACTATTTTCAGCCCGAAGCCTACATCCCGCACACGGACACCTTCATCGAGAAAGACGCGAGCATCAACGACGAGATTGACAAGCTCCGCCTGCGCGCCACCGCGAATTTGCTCACCCGCAGGGACGTGATTATTGTCGCCTCCGTGAGTTGCATCTACGGTTTAGGTAGCCCCAGCGAATATTTTGATTTGATGGTACGAATCAAGAAGGGCGAAATCTACGACCGGGACAAGATTCTACACGATTTGGTGCGCATTCAATACACGAGAAACGATTTCAGCCTGGAACGCGGATCCTTCCGCGTGCGCGGCGACGTGATCGAGATTCACCCAAGTTATGACGAAGAAGGCTTGCGTATAGAACTTTTCGGCGACGAAGTGGACCGGCTCGTGCGCTTCAACATCATTACCGGCGAAGTCACGCAGGAACTAGACGAGATGACCATAGCTCCGGCAAAACACTTCGTGACTAAAGAAGAAGGCCGCGCAGGTATCTTGCAGCGCATGCAGGTGGAACTGACCGAACGCCTCGCGGAACTGGACAAGGAAGGCAAGGTGCTGGAATCGGCCCGACTTTCAAGTCGCACCCGCTACGACATGGAAATGATCCGCGAGACGGGACAGTGCAGTGGCATCGAGAACTACTCCCGCATTATCGAGAACCGCGCCCCGGGCACCCGCCCCTTCACCCTCATCGACTACTTTGGCGATGACTGGCTTTTGATGGTTGACGAATCCCACGTGAGCATTCCGCAGGTTGGAGGCATGGCCGAAGGCGATAAGAGCCGCAAAACCACGCTGGTGCAGTACGGGTTCCGCCTCCCCTGTGCGCTGGACAACCGGCCCATGAACTTCGCCGAATTCGAGTACATGTACCCCAAGCAGGTGCTCTTCGTAAGTGCCACTCCCGGCGATTATGAACTGAAAAAGACCGGCGGCGTAGTCACCGAACAAATTAATAGGCCCACCGGACTTCTGGACCCGAAAATCGAGATGTTCCCCATCAAGGGCCAGATGGACGTGCTCCTGTACCGCATCGAGGAAGTGGTCAAGAACGGCGACCGCGTGCTCGTCACGACGCTTACCAAGAAGATGGCACAGGACCTCACCGACTTCTTTGTGGAAGCGGGCATCCGGGCACGCTACCTGCACAGCGACATCAAGACCTTGGAACGCCACGAACTGATTCGTGGCCTGCGCACCGGCGAATTCGACGTGCTCGTGGGCATCAACCTGCTACGCGAAGGTCTGGACCTGCCCGAAGTGAGCATGGTGGCCATACTCGACGCCGACAAGGAAGGCTTCCTGCGCAACTACCGCAGCCTCATCCAGACGATGGGACGCGCGAGCCGCAACGTGAACGGCACCGTATTGCTCTTCGCAGACAACATGACCGACAGCCTGGAGAAGGCCGTCACCGAAACCGCCCGCCGTCGCAGCGTGCAGGAAGAATTCAATAAGGAGCACGGTATCACCCCGAAGTCCGTGACCCGCAAGATTGAAGAGGATTTGAGAATCGCGGATCCCCTTGGGATTGACGGCGACGATTCCATCGACGACGACTGGGAAGACGACGGCATTCGCCCGATGGAACCGCTCCAACCGAGCAGCAAGACGAAGAAGAAAGCCTCCCGCTACTCCAAGCGCGCGGAGAACGCCGAACTGAGCGAAACCATCGGCGTCATTCCTGCAGCATCGCGAGCAAAACGCGGCACCCAAAGCAAACAAAACATCGAAGAACTGGAACGCCAGATGAAAGAGGCCGCCGCGCGCCTGGACTTTGAGGAAGCCGCTCGACTCCGCGATATCATTCGTGGAATGAAATAATTCCGAATTTTCCTGTTTTTACCCTATTTTTTCACATTTCTTGTTGCTTTTTTGCCCTTTTTTGTTTATTTTCAGGGTTAGAAACTTTTTATGAGGAAAAAATCATGAAATTCCAATTTATAAAAACACTCCTCATGGGCTCTATCTTCGCCCTGGGGTCCATCGGTCTCACCGCCTGCGGTGACGACAGCAGTTCTAACGCAAAGGGCGGCGACAGTTCCTCTTCCGGCGCCCAACCGCTGATTCTTTCCTCCGTTTCGGAGACTTCTCCGTTGGACAAGGGATCCAATGTAATCGCAATGGCCACCGCTGATGGACAGGGGGGATACGACTTGTCACTCAATGGCACCCTCAAGACTGACAATGATGAATTTGACACAGATGGCTACGATGGTGAAGACCGCGTCTACTATAATATCGACAGCCTTCAGTTTGATATCGGCGACAAGGACGGCAATAGGGTGAATCTTCTCGTACCTATTAACCCTGCCGTTTTTGGCAATAACGCCGACAGGGGAATTAACTTGGGCACTGCCGTCAATGGCGAAATCAAGCTGGATCAGGACGCCATCGGTTGTGGCGAGTTCACCCTGTATGTTACCGTCTTCATGAGCGGAGATGCTGAAGATACCAAGCAATTCGCCTATACTGCACGACTGGAAACCAAGTTCCAGTTACAGTGCAAAGTTATCGAATCCTCTAGTTCTGCCGCCACCTGTACAGAAATGGAAGCCGCAGGAGATGTGACATTATCCAACATTTACGGAAGCGACCAATTCGCATTGAACTTCTCCACCGGAGCAGCAGATAATCCGGATGTGACTTTGTCTATCGTTGACGGGGTTCCCTATTTTGAGGCTTCTGCCGGTATCAAGATCATCCAGGAAGGCTCTCAGGAATCTGGTGTTATTCCCCCGGCCCCCATTTGCCTCGAAAATTTCACCGAAGCTTACAATGGGGAGCACAACCCCATGGAACTGGAAGACATGGGCTGGTACCTTGTGGTAACGTCCACGGGCACCTATCCGTTCATGAGAGGCTCCTTCATGAGCCAGGGTGACGCCAAAGGCAAGGTGACCATTACCTACTTCAAGAAGAAATAGTTCTTAAGACTGCCTTTTAGCGAAGCTCTCCCCTGTGGGAGGGCTTTTCTTTTACAATAAAAAAACTAAATTTGCGCCGTAAACATTTAAACGGAGTAAAACATGCTCAAGAAGCTTTCCAATTTCCCCGGCATCAAGGGACCGGTCGTGACCATCGTGATGGATGGTTTTGGTATCACCGATAAGGTCGAAGGCAACGCCATCAAGGCTGCCGACAACCTCTTCAAGATGTACCCGAACGTGCTCCTGAAGGCTCACGGCCGCGCCGTGGGTATGCCGACCAACGAAGACATGGGTAACTCCGAAGTGGGCCACAACGCCATTGGTGCTGGCCAGGTGTACAACCAGGGTGCCGCCCTCGTGCAGGATTCCATCGTCTCCGGCGAAATCTTCGGCCGCGACGCCTGGAAGGAAATCGCCTCCAACGTGCGTGACCACGGTTCCGTTCTCCACTTCATCGGCCTCTTCAGTGACGGTAACGTCCACTCCAACATTTCTCACCTGAAGGCCATGGTCGCCCAGGCCAAGAAGGAAGGCCTGAAGAAGGTCCGCGTGCACATCTTGCTCGACGGGCGTGACGTGCCGGAAACTTCCGCACTCGATTACGTCGGCCCGTTCGAAAAGTTCCTCGACGAACTCCGCTCTCCGGAATTCGATGTCTGCATTGCTAGTGGCGGTGGCCGTATGCAGATCACCATGGACCGTTACAACGCTAACTGGAAGATGGTGGAACTCGGCTGGAAGACCCATGTGCTCGGTGAAGGCCGCTACTTCGACAACGCTACGCAGGCTATCGAAACTCTCCGTGGCGAAACCAAGGCTATTGACCAGGACCTCCCGCCGTTCGTGATTGCGAAGGACGGCCAGCCGGTCGGTACCATCAACGACGGCGACTCCGTGGTGTTCTTCAACTTCCGTGGCGACCGCGCTATCGAAATCACGCGCGCCTTCGAAGAAGAATCCTTCAACGAATTTGACCGCAAGCGCTTCCCGCACGTCTGCTACGCTGGCATGCTCCAGTACGACGGCGACCTCAAGCTCCCGAACCGCTTCCTCGTTCCACCTCCGGCCATCAAGGAAACCAGCGGCGAATGGCTCGCTGAAACCGGCGTCAAGCAGTTCGCTTGCTCCGAAACGCAGAAGTACGGCCACGTGACCTACTTCTGGAATGGTAACCGTTCCAGCAAGTTCGACGGCGAAACCTATCTGGAAATCGAATCCGACGTGGTTCCGTTCGAACAGCGCCCGTGGATGAAGGCTGCCGAAATCACCGACGCCATGATCGAAGCTTTGAAGAGCGGCAAGTACCAGACTCTCCGCTGCAACTTCCCGAACGGCGATATGGTGGGCCATACCGGCTCCTTCCGCGCCGCTACGATGGCTATCGAAGCTGTGGACATCGGCCTCGCCCGTTTGCTCCCGGTGATCGACGCCCTCGGTGGTGTTGCCATCATCACGGCTGACCACGGTAACGCCGACGAAATGTACGAAATCGACAAGAAGACC
>CACZII010000045.1 GCA_902781185.1 Fibrobacter succinogenes | reverse complement strand
GGGCGAAGGCGACTGCGATGTTCTAGTTCACGACCTGGAAGAACTTGACAACCTATTCAGTCGCGAAAAGCGGGCGGCGCAGGAAAAAGCCCAACGTCAGGAGCAGGAGCAACGACGACTTGTTGAGCGCCAGCGGGAACTGAACGAGTTGGAGGAACGGGCCAAGGCTGCCCGGGAATCTGCGGCGGCAATTGCCAATGCGAATGCGGGAAACGACGGTTCTGAAGAGGCAACGCCCCGCCGCGCCCCACTTGTTTCTACAAGAAGCATCGCCGACGTGCGCAAGGGATTCATCTGGGCAAAAGTCCTGGATGAACCGCGCTTTAAGCGCCGTTGGTGTGCGAGATATAGATGACCGTTCGCGCTTCCGATATTTTTATTTCAGATTCGCGACGCAGCGGACGTATAGGCCCTTGCGGACACTCTCGTCAGTGCGGTTGATGCTCCGGGCTTCGCGCCGGAATTCCCAAGAGCGTCCCGTATTACGCTTGATAGAGGTAGAAGACCAATAGTGTCCTGTGTTGGTCCCATCACAATACTGATCCCAGTCCTTGCAGCCTCCCACCCCAAGTTCGTTCCAATTCCATAAGGAACGTTCTTTCTGAAAGTCCCGCCATTCTCCATCGTCAGGCAGGTGCCACCCCTTGGGGCAGGCCTTCTTGGCTTCGGCATGGGTATAGAACCGTCCGTATTTCTTACAGAGTTCCATATCTTCCAGCAAGCACTGGTCGGGCCCTGTCAAACCGTATTTCAGGTTAGCGGCCATCCAAATCTTGTCACCCACAATCTTCACCTTGTACTGTCTCTCATCGCGGTCGTCCGTCATGAGCATGTCGTCTTTGGAAATATTCTTTTCCGCCAGCAAGTCCCGCTCTGTCGCACAGCGGACTGCTACCACCGACTCCTTGGGCAAATTCACCTTCTGGAAACTTCCCCGTTTCAGGTCCAGCATCAGAGCCTGAACACCCTTACCCGCATCTCCGGCTATGGCAAAATAAGCGGCATCCTTTCCCTGAACCTTGGGATCCTTCTTGGACATGTCGTAATAGCCGCGGGTGTTTCCGGCAAAGGCCTTTGCATTCTGCTTTTTTCGGGGGCCCATGAACTTATCTTCGGCAAGAGCATTCCATTCTCCGATATCGGGGAGATGGGTTCCCGCGGGGCACAGACCGGCCCAGGATTCCTTCTTGTAGAAACTGACCTTCGCCCTGTCCTTGAAATCGGGCTTACCGTCTAAAGAGACATTGCTCGTAAACCAGTTAAGCTTCCCAGAGGGCATCATCTTGTAAGTACGGCCATCACGGCTGTCCTTGACCGAGGCGGCAAGAGAGAACCCCAAGGAAACAGCGACAATCACGGCCATTCGGCCAAAAACGTTAGACATCCAAACCTCAATTCCCGTCTTTCTGTAGTCTTATCTAAATATATATCCACTCGGCAAAAAACGGCACGGAAATAAACTAAAAAAAAGAAATTGCCGATTACATCTGCAAGGTCAGCCCCACAGAACCCGGACCCGCCCAAAAACTTAGCCTATCACTATGTTTTTTATGAACCTGGATAACGGCAAGACTCACGCCAGTCCCCACCAAAGCGCCTGCCGCCACGTCACTCCAGAAGTGCTTACCGGCAGCCACCCGGAGCACCCCCTCGACACCAGCCGCGGACAGTGCCAACGCCCAAACAATCCCGCCATAAGGCGACTGGGGGTAAAACTCGGTAAACCACTCCCCAGTGAATACCGCCACCGTAAAAGCCGCCGAAGTATGCCCGCTAAAGAAGCTGCCGTAAGCCTCCCCCCCAGCCGACTCGGCCTTGCGGGCCCCAGCCCCATCCTTGGCATAAATGTAGGGTCTGGGCCAAAATTCCAGGGATCTGACCATCAGGTTTATCCCGCTTTGAAGGGCGAGCGCCTGGGCAAACATCAGGGTAAAACCAGCCACATCCCGACCGCACGCATCTCCTACCCCGTAAGAATATCCCGCCATCGCCAACGGGGCCACCCCCAAAACAACGGCCCAATCGCTAACCCTATCAGCAGACTCGCTGTAGCGCCCCGCAACAGGCCTATCCCAAGGGGGCAATTCCGAAACGTCCCTGTAATCTCCGGGTTCGTGACGTTCCATCTGAGAATAACGATAGTTACCAAAAAAAGCCGTCCACGCCGAAAGAAAAGTCACAGGCATGTCCCTAGACCAGGAAACATCGTAATGGGGTGCTGGTTCGGCTGTCCATACCGCCACAGGCAGCACCACCAGACACAAAAAAAACTTTTTCCAGCGCAAAGCGTTCACACCCCCAAACTAAAAAATTATATTGAGGACATGCCGAGCAAGAATATTACCCGCGAGCCCATAACGCCTTCCATCGAACTGTTCAACGCCATTTCCGACGAAATGCGCCTAAAAATCCTGATGCTCCTGGACCAGGCGGAATTCACCGTCAACGAAATCAAGGATATCCTGGATATCCACCAGAGTAACGCCAGCCGTCACCTCTCAAAGCTTTCTGCCTGCAAGCTCCTGAAAGACCGTAGAGACGGTATCAAGGCATACTACGGCCTTAGCGAAGAGCTTTTGCTCTCGAGCCGAGTCCTCGACCTCATCCGAGACGCCTACGAGAATCTTTCAGACAAGGATATCATCCAGTGCCGTGCAGAACAGGTGCTGCAGGACCGCACCGACAAGACCAAGGGGCAAATTCACAAGCTGGACCAGGCCGGCGGTAGTCTCAAGGCACAGATTAGCCTTTTCAGCAAGCTCATGACCCCCTTCAAAAAAGCCGTGGACAT
This sequence comes from Fibrobacter succinogenes, assembly GCA_902781185.1. GTDB lineage: Bacteria > Fibrobacterota > Fibrobacteria > Fibrobacterales > Fibrobacteraceae > Fibrobacter > Fibrobacter succinogenes_G. The sequence continues at coordinate 7,632 of CACZII010000045.1, read as the reverse complement.
CGGCTGCGGCGAAGGCGGCGACCTGTCACTCATGCTCGCGAACCGTTGCGAAAGCGTTTTCTCCCTGGATTACGACCCCAAGGTCATCAGCGGACTCCAGCGGATTCTCAAGAAAAAGAACATTGCCAACGTGACCCCGAAAGTGGCAGACATGCTCTCCACCGGCCTTCCGGACAACTTTGCAGACCTGGTGCTCATGAGCCAGGTGCTCCACCACGCCCAAGATCCTCGCCTAGCCCTCAAGGAAGCCATCCGCATCCTGAAGCCAGGCGGAACCCTTGCCCTGCTGGACTTGGCACAACACAAGGAAGAATCCTTCCGAGAAACCCACGGCCATATCTGGCTGGGCTTTGACCGTAGCCAGCTGGAATTCTTCGTCAAGGAATTCAACTGCAAAATTCTTGAAAGCGAGATTATCCCCAGCGAGAACCAGGTAGACAAGAAGCTTCCTGTCATCTGCATGATCCTGACAAAAGAGTAAGGTCTCTATCACGAGTCCTACATTGTCACGCCCGCCACTAGGCGGGCTTCCTTTTTTATTTTTTTCTACAAAGTGACAAATATTCAGTTTATGTCATTTTTTGTCGTTAATAATTAGCTAGATTAAGGAGCATGAAAGCAATGACTGCTACGACAGACAACCTCCAGGAGCTGGTCCACGAAATCCAGAAGGCCTTACTCGCCAAAGGCGAGATGCTCGCTACCGCAGAATCCTGCACCGGCGGGCTTATTGCCTCTGAAATCGTGAACGTAGCGGGCAGTTCCGCCGTGTTCGCCGGCGGAATCGTCGCCTACCAGAATTCAGTCAAACATGAACTTCTAGGAGTCCCCGCCGAAATTCTGGAAAAGTACGGTGCCGTAAGCCGCGAAACGGTGGAAGCCATGGCCAAGGGAGCACGCGAAAAATTCCACGCCGACTGGGCGGTAGCCACCTCGGGCATCGCAGGTCCCGGTGGCGCAGAACCCGGCAAGCCTGTGGGTACAGTGTGGATGTGTGTCAACGGTACTTTGCAAAATGAGGCCTTTTGTAAAATTTTCGCAGGAAATAGGCAAGAAATCCGCGAAAAAAGCGTCTATTACGTGTTGAGCAAGCTACTTTTTTTGCTAAATAACCAAAAAAGCACTTGCACAAACGAACACTAAAATGTATATTAAACTAGAAAACAATAAAAACGGAGTCAATCATGGCTAAGAAAACGACAACACCCACTAGCAACCTTTCCAGCGAAAAAGCGAAGGCCGTCGAAGCGGCAATCGCACAGATCGAGAAGAACTACGGTAAAGGTTCCATCATGGCCCTCGGCAGCCAGCCCGTCGAAGAAATCCCCGTCATCCCGTCGGGCTGTATCCAGCTAGACATGGCGCTGGGCGTGGGTGGCTTCCCCCGCGGTCGTATCATCGAGATTTACGGACCCGAATCCTCCGGTAAGACTACCCTTACCCTGCACGCCATCGCCGAAGCCCAGAAACTTGGCGGCGTGGCAGCTTTCATCGATGCAGAGCACGCCTTCGATGCCGTCTATGCCCGTAAGCTGGGCGTTGACATCGAGTCCCTGCTGGTCTCCCAGCCAGACACAGGCGAGCAGGCCCTGGACATCGCCGAAACCCTCGTGCGTTCCGGCGCCATCGACATCATCGTCATAGACTCAGTGGCGGCCCTGGTTCCCCAAGCCGAAATCAACGGCGAAATGGGCGACAACCACGTGGGTCTGCAGGCCCGACTCATGAGCCAGGCCCTCCGCAAGCTCACCGGCATTCTCTCCAAGTCCAACACCTGCATGCTGTTCATCAACCAGCTCCGCATGAAGATTGGCGTCATGTTCGGCAACCCCGAAACCACTACCGGCGGTAACGCCCTCAAGTTCTACGCCACGCAACGTATCGACATCCGTCGTATCGCCGCCATCAAGGACGGCGAAGAAGTCATCGGAAACCGCACCCGTGTCAAGGTGGTAAAGAACAAGGTAGCCGCCCCCTTCACCCAGTGCGAATTCGACATTCTTTACGGCTGCGGCATCTCCCGTGAAGCCTCCGTCCTGGACCTCGCCTGCGAACTGGACATCATCCAGAAGAGCGGTTCCTGGTTCAGCTACAACAACGAGCGCATCGGCCAAGGCCGCGAGAACACCCGTCTCTTCCTGAAGGACAATCCGGAACTCTGCGACGAAATCGAGCAGAAGATCCGCGAAAGCATGAAGGACGTGGAACTGTTCAAGCTGGGCGAGCAAGACGCCGTCTCCGCCGACGACGAAATCGCCCTGTCCGATACCGGCTCAGAGGGATAACCCCAGCAACGAACCAATCCTTTAACCCAAAACATACGAAGGCCCGAACCATTTTAGCCATTGTACGGTTCGGGTCTTTTCGTTCCCAGCCTCTTTTTTTTATATTGCTGGCTAGATCCTGGTTCTCTTAAAGGAAATACAAGCCATGTTAAAGATAATCGGCGTTTCGCTTGCCTTTGCCACCGCAATCAGTCTCATCGCCTGCAGTGACGATTCTTCGACAAACATTCCCAATTCCAACAACATATCATGCAAGGTCAAGGTATCCTTATCTGAAGATACTGTGGTCACCACGCAAAAGACTTCTAACGGCAAGACTGTAAAGACCATAGTCATTGGCCGCGATTCCATTACCGAGTCCACCCAGAATTTCTATTACGACGACGAAATCAAGCACATTTTCATTGACGGCTGCGAAGATTCCGAGCTCCAGAAGTGCGGCAAGGACAACATCACCGTGTACTCGGCCCCCAAGCCCAAGGGTAAAGAAACCGTAGAAACCATCAAAATTGCAGAAGAAAAGGCCTGCAAGGCCTTCTTATCAGCCAAAATGGTTCAAAATTAGGGTTTCTCTTATTGAGTTTTCCCTTCTTTTTATATATATTACTAGAAAATATTTAACAAGGAGTTGTTATGAAGTTCTGGAAATTAGGCATGGCCCTTTCCCTTACAGCAGTCTTTGGCCTTATGGGCTGTGAAGATTCCTCCAGTTCCACCAGTAATGGCGGTGGCGAATACAAGCCGGGAACCGTCGGTTGTACCGTGACTTCCCAAGACAATGTCTACACCCAGGAAACGAGGATGGACGATTTCTCCGTCACGATGACCGTGAAGAGAACCGACGACGGGACAGTTGAAGAAAACTTCGTATTTAGCGAAGATGTCCCTGCCGACACTTGCGATTACTACAGCAACAAGATTGGCACGGACTACGTGGATGTCACCTGCAAGGGCAAGACCGTAAAGACCGAAAGCAAGGACAAAATCAAGCCCGAGAAGTTCAATGATTTGATTAAATTCTACGCTGAAATTTGTAAGGAAGCCAACGGAACACCGATTTCCGATGCAGTAAAGAATGACGAAATCGACCTTACCAAGGTTGGCAAGTGCGACAGCACGGGCAAGAAGTTCGAGATCGAAGGCACAGGCGTTTCCCTGACCTGCGATGGTGAATTCTGGAAGCCCACCAAGGTAGCCTGCACCAAGGAAGGCGAAGAGAAGGACTTCGGCACAGTCGAACTGGTCTGCAAGGACAAGAAGTGGACCTTCGAAACAGAAGAAGACTGCTCGAAGACCATGAAGAAGACCGAAACCTTCCTTGAGCTCGTGAAGTTCGAAGCCACCTGCGTCGATGGCGCATGGCAACTTGACCTGTACGACGGCAAGGCAGCTCCCAAGCAGGAAAGCGAAGAAGGTGAAGGTGAAGGCGAAGCTGAAAAATAATCTTTAAATCAAGCTTCACACAAAAATCCCGCGGATGAACCGCGGGATTTTTTTAAAGGTTCTTGGTTCTAAAGATCGCTATACCGAACCAGTTTACGCCCGTTGCTCAGCGCCGTCCTAATGACATCACGGACCTCTCCCATCCTAGACGGAAAGTCCACTGGATGGAGAGCGATGCGCGGAAGCCCAAAGGGAATCTTCAGAATAGCTTCCCCAAACTTGAATGCCGGCATAACCAGAAATTTCGGAATTCCTGCAAAGCTGGTCACGGGAGAAACAAAACTCCTGCCTGCCGCAGTCACAACCGAGAAACGATCCTCAAAAAGCATTCCCTGCTGGCGAACCTGCCTGCGCAAGAAACTGTTGCTGTACCATGTCGGCGGGATAAAGGCGGTGGGGCGCACCCCCTCAAGCAGTTCATTCCATGCGCTCAACCCGGCCGAGAGAAGCCTTTCGGACTCATACTTGCAGAGCCCCGCAAATTCAGCCTCTCCATGGGTCAAGTTCATGGCCACAAGCCCTGCGTAACTGCGCCCCTGGCTGAATTCAGCCTTGTGCTTGTAACCATGTAGGGCCAGTTCAAAACCCTCCGCCTTCAGTTTCAGCAGAGCCGCCCGAAACCCGTCTATGGCTTCGGGAGATGCCTTTTCAGTATCCGGAATGACCAATACATTGAAAGGCCGGCCAGCCAAATCCCTCAGCTCTTCCAGTACAGGAACCACCTTCTGGTAATTCCAGACACTGAAATCGTGAAAACACAGGAGAAACTTTCCGGCCATGATCCTACCCAAGGTTATAGGCAACTACCCGTGATACAGATTGCCGCTCTGATAGTTCGGCTCGGTGGTCAGGTTCACTCCCAAGCGGCGGAACACACCCACATCCACCTGGGAGAGAATCACGCTAGAGTGAACTTCGCAGTGGCGCAGTTCCGGCAACTTCTCAAGGGCGATTTTTGCGTTGTAGTCCGTAAGAGCGCAAACAGAAAGCGCCACCAAGGCCTCGTCCATATGCAGGCGGGGGTTCCTGTGGCCCAGCTGCTTGGTCTTGAGATTCTGAATGGGTTCGATGACCATGGGCGAAAGCAGGCGAACTTCGTCGGGAATTTTAGCCAGGTGCTTCAGGGCATCCAGCAGCATAGCCGAAGAGGCTCCCAGTAAAGAGGAGGTCTTCGCCGAGATGATAGCGCCGTCGTTCAGCTGGATAGCCACCGCCGGGCCTCCCGTAATTTCAGCCTTTTCTACCGCAGCGGCAATCACGGGACGGTCGGCAGTGCTAATCTGCGCCTGCTCCATAATAAGCTCCTGCTTGTAAATCTGGTCCTTCTCGGCATTGCCCTTGCGCACGTCGCAAAGTGTGTTGTAGTAACGACGGATGATTTCTTGCTTGGCGGCCTCGCACACAGCGGCATCGTCAATAATGCAATTACCCGCCATGTTCACACCCATATCCGTGGGGCTCTTGTACGGAGACTCGCCCATAATGCGGGTGAACAAGGCGTTCAGCACCGGGAAAATTTCCACGTCGCGGTTATAGTTGATGGTGGTCTTCCCGTAGGCTTCCAAGTGGAAGGGGTCAATCATGTTCACGTCGTTCAGGTCGGCAGTAGCGGCCTCGTAGGCCAGGTTCACCGGGTGCTTCAGCGGGATGTTCCAGATGGGGAACGTCTCGAACTTGGCATAGCCGGCCTTCACGCCACGCTTGTTCTCGTGATAGATCTGGGAAAGGCACACGGCCATCTTTCCACTTCCGGGGCCGGGAGCCGTAACCACCACCAGTTCGCGGGAGGTTTCCACAAATTCGTTCTTGCCATAACCGTCGTCGCTCACTACCAGCGGGATGTTGCTGGGGTAACCGGCGATAGGATAATGACGATAAACCTTCAGGCCCAAATCTTCCAGCTTCTTCTGGTAAGCCACGGCGCTAGGCTGTTCCTGCCAGCGGGTCAGCACCACAGAGCTCACGTACAGGCCGTAACCACGGAAGGCGTCAATCAGGCGGAGCACATCCTGGTCGTAGGTAATTCCCAGGTCACCGCGAACCTTGTTCTTCTCAATGTCACCAGCATTAATGGCGATAATGACTTCAGCCTTGTCCTTAAGCTTTTCGAGCATGCGAATCTTACTGTCAGGCGCAAACCCAGGCAGCACGCGGGATGCGTGATGGTCATCGAACAGCTTTCCGCCAAATTCCAGATAAAGTTTTCCACCAAACTTTGCAATGCGTTCCGCAATCTTTTCGGACTGGGTCTTCAGGTACGCTTCGTTATCAAAACCAACTTTGAACATTCTTGTCCTACTTGCTAAAAATATCGGGACAAAAATAAAAATTTTCGGTGGAATATTAAGCGCCTAATTTGCTACTTGTCCACCACCAAAGTGGCGGAGCCATAGGCCTTCACCGGCCGACCATTCTCATCAAATTCTGTCGTATAACGGACATGGAACGGTATCCTGTTGGGAGTCAAGGGAATAACACCTTCTACACTCTTGGCGCCGTTATCAATCTGCCTATGCCAATCGCGATACATGTCTGCATAGTCCGGCGGGAAAATACCATTCTCGATGACCGGTTCCGGATAGTTGCGGACCAGCGGAGGCAAACCCAGGTCACGCTGGCAACGGAAACAGGGGCGCATCTCCTTGGTAGCCACAGTGTACTCCCAGAAATAGATGTTGGCCTGCTCGCTGGCGGCCTTAAACCTGCGTTCCATATCTAGCATTCCCTGGAACACGTTCTTCTCGTTGGTGATGTTCCGGATCATCACGTAAAACAACCTGCTGACCTTGCTCTCGCCGATAAGCTGTATGGAGCTTCGTATACAAATGCGTTCCGTACCGCAACAGCCCGAGGTGATGTTCCGCCAGGTTTCGCACTCCTGCTCCTCGCGGGTGGCCGCCGCACGTTCCAGGGCAGCCTTGTAGACCTTCTGGGATTCAGCGTCCAGCACATCACAGGGGTTCAGGGCGATAATTTCCGTTTCGGACAAGTTCATTCCCAGCTCACGGACATACTTCTGGTTCACCCGCAAGATTTCCATGGAGCACTTTTCGCCGGTATGAACTTCCACGATGGCGGCCGCCCCCACGAAATTGCTGAAAATCAAAGTTTCCATAGAAATCGGGTTCCAGAACCGTCCCGCATCCACAAACTGGTCGATGTTCATCTGGGGCACAATCGTGCCCACCGTAGTAGCGCTCAAAAGCTTCTCGTATTCCTCCAGCGGGAGGGGCTTGGAATACAGATAGCCCTGCACATAGTCACAGCCCACGCTCTTCAAGAAGTCGGCTTGTTCCACAGTTTCAACGCCCTCCGCAATCACGGGGAGCTTGAGCCACTTGGCCATTCGAATTACGGAACTCAGGATAGTATTCAGCGAAGAATACCCGCTGCCGAAATCGTCCATCTCCACCGTATAGCCCAGCTTATGTAGCTTCTTGATGGAATCGATGACCACCTGGGCCCCCGTGACGGCAGCAGTCTCCGTCAGCTCCACATGGATAAGCCTGGTGGGAATATCGAACTTCTGCCGTATGGCATCAAGACGCTCAATGTAATCCGGACTCAAGATGTCATTGCGGGACATGTTCACCGACACCCGGGCCAGAGCCTTGTTAGAATCAATACAGCCCCGAAGGAACTGGCAAACATGCTCAAAGACGTACAGGTCCAGCGTAGGAATCAGGCTCATCTCCTCGAGAGCCGGGATAAAGTCCGCCGGCGAGACAAAGCCAAACTTCCGAGATTTCCAACGGACAAGGGCCTCGGCACCAATCAGCGCACCCGTAGAATGGTTGTACTGGGGCTGAAAATAAACCTGAAACTCACCCTTCTCGATGGCGGGTTCAAACGACTCCGAAATCTGTCGAAATGACACCATATTTTCCCTTGGTCCCTATCTTAA
>CACZII010000044.1 GCA_902781185.1 Fibrobacter succinogenes | reverse complement strand
TGCAAACGAGTCGGAACTGAGACGGCGGATTGAAAAACTAGTGGGAAAAAACTAGGCAATTGGGCTGGGGAACAGAATCACATCCTTGATTTCTTTCTTGTTCATGGCCAGCATGAATAGGCGATCAAGGCCCAGCGCAACACCGGAGCAGGCGGGCATTCCCGATTCCAGGGCGCCGAGGAAATTTTCGTCCAGAGTAGGCAGGGGCTTGCCCATGTTACGCCTGATTTCAAGATCTGCATTAAAACGACGGCGCTGCTCGGCCACATCGGTGAGTTCTGTGTAGCCGTTGCAAAGTTCCACCTGGTCTACGAACAGCTCGAAACGCCTGGCCCAAGTTGGCCCAAGTGTGACCGTCTTCGCCCACGTAGGTTTGGGCGAGAGCTGCCTGTGACTGGGGGTAATCCAGAATGAATTCTGGACCGTTCTTTGCCAGGGCCGGCTCTACGGCAAAGACTATCAGGTAGTCCCACCAGTCCTCTCGGGACATATCAGCCGTGTTGGCAGGGAGCGGAATGTTTTGGGATTTACAGGCTGCGACGAATTCTTCGGCAGAAGCAGAAAACGGGTCCACACCTGCATATTTTTTGAAGGCGTCAATCCAGCGGGTACGGCGGGCTTTGAGGGGTTTCCCGAGAATCTCGGAAACGAGGGCTTCTACCTCGTCCATGAGTTTTTCTTGGGGCATGCCTACACGGTACCATTCCACCATGCTGAATTCGTTGTTGTGGTGTGCGCCGAATTCGTCTTTGCGGAACGATTTGGTAATCTGGAAGATGTCGCCGAAATCTGCGGCTAGCAGGCGTTTCATGTGAAATTCTGGGCTGGTCATCATGAAACGGTGGGGCGATTCAATTTCAAAATAATCCAATTGCGGGTCGGTGCCGCAAGCGTTGGACAGTACCGGCGTTTCCACCTCCAAAGCTCCACGGGACTCAAAGAAAGCGCGAACTTTCGCAAGGAGCGATTGTCGCGCTATCCAGGTTTCGCGGGAGCATGTAGGTGAGAAATTATTTTTCATTGTTGACTACGCAACGGACCGACAGGGAGAACTTCTTGTCGACCGAAATGGTGGACACTTCCTTGTCGGTACTGAACATGGAACGTGCCACGCCACGACCGTCGCCACCGTCCTGGTTTGTCCAGAAATAGGCGCCTTCGCCGATGATAACAGAAATGTTGTTCTTGTTGGCGTAGCCACCGAACATGGCGGTAAAGGCGTAGTTGTCGCTTCCGTTGCTACGGAGCCTTTCTGCCGCCGTGTTGGCGCCACCGGCGTAAATCTCCAGCATTTTCCAGTCTTCGTCAGTGGAAAGGTGGCTTCCTTCGGGGCAGGCCGTCTGGGCGGCCTCTTGCGTGTAGAGACGACCGTAAACCTTGCAGTTGTCATCTTCGCGGTCATAGCACATGGAGCCTTCTTCCATGACATAATTCAAGTTCTGTACAAACCAGCGGGCTCCGTTGATTTCCTTGACCTTGTAGGTTTGACCGTCACGGTTGTCTACAAAGGTTTCGAAGACAGGGCAACGGGTCTCGAATTCCTTCGAAGCAAGAATCGAGTCTACGGCAGGCTGCCAGGCGGTGCAGAACCGGAACAGCTCGCCTCCGGGAAGGTCCGTAGAATCGGCTTTGTGCTTGTCAGCCCAACGGTTCACGTAGGCCATGTTCGGAATGGCGGTGTCGGCGATAGAAAGAACCTTTGCGCTGGATTCAATCATCTTGGAGAACTGTTCTGCCACCGTCATAGGGCTTTTCCAGTAACCATCCATAAGTCCTGTGCGGATTTTTTCGTAAAGAGGTGAGGGCTTGGTGACGGTAATGGTGGTCTCGATGAAATGCTCGGGCTTGGTTTCGCAAGATTGCTTGTGGGCCTCGTCGTTCAGGGAGTCTGCTTGGGTTATGCACTGCAATTTGCAGAATTCCTTATCCTTGCCTTTCTTGGAACAGGCGACCCAAGTGGTGGTGTCCACTTGTTCCTTGACAGGCTTGGCAAAAGCCTTGGTCTTGAGGGCAGCCTTGATTACCTTGTCCAGGGCTTCTAGGGCGTTGGAGTTGCCTGCGGTGCCTTCCATAAGCAGATAGCTTACCACTTCGTTACAGGCGTTCATCGTCTTGGCGTTGGCGCAAACTTTGGCTCCGTAGCCGTAGGCGAATTGCGAAGGGCACTGGGCAAAAGATTCGTCGGGCATAGACTTGAAGATCTTTTCGAAGACGGCTACGGCGTCGTTGGCATTCAACTTGCCGCAATAGATTTCTTCTATTTCATTGTTCTTCACCATCTTTTTGGCGGTGGCGATGTCCTGGTTGTCAATAGCTTCGCGGAATGCCTCCTGTGCAAAGGCGTTCATGGAAATAGCAAGGAATGATAAATAGATGATTCTAGATATTTTTTTCATGTTTTTTAGAGGGTTACTTTAATTTTTGACACAGCGGACGGATAATCCAGCGGCTTTGAAAAGCCCAGATAGTCTTATTACATCTTCATCTACCATGCGATCCACTGTCACACTATAGGCGTAATCGGTATCTTCTTCATAAGAAGACCAGAAAGAAGTTATTATTCCGGCCATGAAGAAGTGTGGCTTGGCTTTTCCCCAAGTTCCTACAGGGATTGCTGAAAAACCGTAAATGTCGGTTCCTCCATATCCATTCTCATTCCCGTCCAGAATGTCCCATCCATTTTGGGTCATTACGGCGGCCCCGGCTGTGGGGCCGCCCACAGTAGCTATGAAATCTTCCCAATCGGTATAGCTTGGAAGATGCCAACCTGGAGGACAAATGCCCTGGTGATTTGTAGGCAATTGGCAGATCTTTCCGTCTCCGCATTCCAAACCGTTGGTGTCGTCGTAGGTTTTTACAGAGTCTATGGCGGCAGCCCAGGTGTATAACCGCCCGCCTACATCGCAGTTTGCTGGTTCGTCACCATAGCAGTGGCTCCGCTTTATGAGGCTAGGGGTGGCAACACTATCGGAGTAGTTCAGATTCTCTGCCATCCAGGTCTTGTCACCGATGACTACGGTTTTGTAGACCTTGTTGTCTCGACTGTCAGTCATGGTCTTGTAGTCGATTTTTGGGTTTAACCGCAAATCTTTTGGCACCTTCCAACTCCAACCATTTAAATCAGTTGGGTCTTCTGAATCGCTTGAAACAGTTTCACCTGTTGTAGAACTGCTGGAGTTAGGCGTGCTTGTTATTTTTACCCACTCGCCGTTTTGGCATACATAGCTGATATCTTGATCTTTTTGATAGAATTCTTTGTTCTCGATATCGGAAGTGCAGTTGCCAAGGTCTTCTGCAGAAGAAATTTCTTCGCGATTATTTTGTGAACTTGAACTAGAGTCGTCACCACAGGCTGTGACTCCAAATGGTATGGCCAGCAAAGAGCAAAGGATAAGACTGTTTTTCATTTAAACCTCCCCTGAATAACACAAAGAGAATATAACTAAATAAAAGGGATATGGTAGTATTTTTTCTAAATTAGGGGGCATGAACATGTTTGATGCCGAAAAAGTTCGTAGTGAATTTCCGATGCTTGTGGCAGGGGACAAGGATACAAAGCCACTTGCCTTTTTGGATAGTACGGCCACCACGCAAAAGCCTGCCTGCGTGATTGACGTGATGGATGACTTCTATCGTGAACACTATAGTTCTGTAAAGCGCGGTGTGTACCGCCTGAGTGCTCGCACCACCGAAGCATTCGAATCCACTCGTAAGAACGTGGCCAAGTTCATTAACGCCAAAACCGAAGACGAAATCGTATTCACCCGCGGCACCACCGAAAGCATCAATCTGGTGGCGTGGAGTTACGGACGCAAGTTTTTCGAGGTGGGCGACGAGATTCTGATTAGCGGTCTGGAGCACCACGCCAACATCGTGAGCTGGCAGCTCGTTGCCGAAATGAAGGGCGCTAAGATTAAGGTGATTCCCGTTTTGGATAACGGCGATTTGGATTTGGCAGCACTTCCCGGGCTTTTGAACGCTCGCACCAAGATGGTGGCTGTCGCCCACGTGAGCAATTCCGTCGGTACAGTGAACCCCATTGCAGAAATTATCGCGACCGTCCGCAAGCTTGCCCCGCAGGCAAAGATTCTGATTGACGCCGCCCAGAGTTCAAGCCACATCAAGATTGACGTACAGAAACTTGACTGCGATTTTCTCGCCTTCAGTGGACACAAGATGTACGGCCCCACGGGCGTAGGCGTACTCTATGGAAAATATGACGTTTTGGATTCTATGCCCCCCTGGCACGGCGGTGGCGAAATGATCAAGAACGTGACATTTGAAAAGACGACTTACGCCGACGTTCCCGCACGTTTCGAGGCTGGCACGCCCATGATTGCCGAAGTCATCGGGCTCGGCAAGGCCATTGAATGGATTAACACAGTAGGCATCGAAAACATTCGTAAGCACGAAGAAGAAATTACGCAGTACGCCTTGGAACAGCTAGCCACAATTCCGCAAGTGAAAGTCCTTGGCAATCCCAAGGAACGCGGTGCTCTTATTAGCATCACGCTGGACGGAATCGCCGTTAGCGACGCTGCCATGATTCTCGACGAAGAAAATGTGGCTGTGCGTAGCGGGCACCACTGCGCCCAACCTGTGATGGACCGCTTCGGCGTCGATGCCACGCTTCGTTTGAGCTTCGGCGCGTACACCCTGAAGCGCGACATCGACCGCTTTGTCGCAGGCATCAAGCGCGTTCTCCGACTCTTCGGTTAACCGGGACTCGTATGGGGATCGAGAAAGGCATCTTTAACCGCACATCGCTCCTGCTCGGGGACGACGTGATGGGCAAAATCTACCAGAAACGCGTCATCATCTTCGGTCTCGGTGGAGTCGGCAGCTGGTGCGCTGAAAGCCTGGTGCGTTCCGGTATCAAGGAACTCGTGCTTGTCGATTCCGACCGCGTGTGCGTCACCAACGTGAACCGCCAACTGATGGCCACCACAAAGACCGTGGGACAAGTCAAGGTGGACGTGCTAAAAAATCGCATGCTCGAAATCAACCCGCACGCCAACATCGTAGCTCTCCAGGATATCTACGAAGAAGCGAATACGGACAAATTCCAGCTAGACACCTTCGACTACATCATCGATGCCATCGACAGCCTCGAAAACAAGATGCAGTTATTGTGGCACGCCACGCGCACCAAGGCCACGGTATTTTCTTCAATGGGGGCAGCCCTCAAGATGGACCCCACGCGAATCAAGGTCGCCGAATTCTGGAAAGTCGCCGGTTGCCCGCTCGCCCGCGCGCTGCGCGACAAGTTCAAGAAAAAGAAAATGGCGCTCAAGAAAAAAGTGCTGTGCGTCTACAGCGACGAACTCCTGAAAAACCGCGGCAAGAATTCCTCGTGCGGTACCGACGCCTGCATGTGCCCCAAGGTGCACCACGAAAGGAGCGAAGCCGAACTCCAGAACGCAAACCTGGTCGATCACGAATGGTGCAGTAGCAAGGCGCAAATCAACGGCACCATGGCGCACTCCACCGCTATTTTTGGATTCATGATTGCGGGCCTCGTGATGCAGGACATTTACAAGAAGGCCTTAGCCAGCGCGGAGTAACATGAAATTCTTGATTCAGCGAGTATTGAACGCCCAGGTGGATATCAAAGGCGAAACTGTCGGGAAAATCGGCAAGGGCTACATGATTCTCATCGGTGTCAGCGAAGAAGATACCAGGGAAATCGCCGACAGGCTCATCCGCAAGATGCTAGCGCTCCGCATCTTTGCCGACGAAAACGGCAAGACGAACCTTTCCATCAAGGATGTAGGCGGCGAGCTCCTGCTGGTCTCGCAGTTTACGCTTTACGCCAACTGCAACAAGGGCAACCGCCCCACGTTCAACGGTGCCGGCAACCCTGCACTCGCAAACGAACTCTACGAATACATTATCACCGAATGCAAAAAGGAAATCCCTGTCGTAGAGACAGGCCGCTTTGGCGCCGATATGCAGGTGAGTCTCGTGAACGACGGCCCCTTCACGATTATGCTAGAGTAGGGGCACTTCGCCTCGGCGCATGTGCGTCCCTTAAACGTCTCCCACTTCGCCTTTTTCAACGAAATTTCTGACAGCCCGCGAGATGCGCATGCTGCAGAAGTTAGGACCACACATGCTGCAGAAATGGCTGCTCTTGGACCGGCTTTCTGGCAGGGTCTTGTCGTGGAATTCCATGGCCTTTTCGGGGTCCAGAGAAAGGGCGAACTGGTCGTTCCAGCGGAAGTCGAAACGGGCGCGGGAAAGGGCGTCGTCACGGAACTGGGCTCCGAAATGACCCTTGGCGAGGTCCGCCGCATGGGCTGCCAGCTTGTAGGTCACCACGCCTGCGCGCACGTCATCCCTGTCAGGGAGTCCCAAGTGTTCCTTGGGAGTTACGTAGCACAGCATGGCGGTGCCGTACCAGCCGATTTGAGCCGCCCCGATGGCCGAGGTAATGTGGTCGTAGCCGGGAGCGATGTCGGTAGTGAGGGGGCCCAGGGTGTAGAAGGGTGCGTTGAAGCACTTTTCGGTTTGCCTAGCCATGTTGTCTTGGATCTTGTGCATGGGCACATGGCCCGGGCCTTCGATAATCACTTGCACGCCGTATTCCCAGGCGATTTTGGTCAGTTCGCCCAAGGTTTCCAGTTCTCCGAACTGGGCGGCGTCATTGGCGTCGGCAATGGATCCAGGACGCAACCCGTCACCAAGGGAAACCGCCACGTCGTATTTGGCGAGAATTTCGCAGATTTCCCGGAAGTGGGTGTAAAGGAAGTTTTCTTTTTTGTGGACCATGCTCCACAGCGCAAGAATAGAGCCTCCGCGGCTCACGATTCCCGTAGTGCGCTTGAGAGTCAGCGGGATGTGTTTCAGCAAAAGTCCCGCATGGATGGTGAAGTAATCTACGCCCTGCTCTGCTTGTTCAATCAAGGTGTCTCGGTAAGCTTCCCAGGTCAGGTCTTCGGCTTTGCCCTTGACCTTTTCAAGAGCCTGGTAGATGGGCACGGTGCCGATAGGTACGGGGCTGTTTCGCAAAATCCATTCACGGGTCTCGTGGATGTTTTTGCCGGTGGAAAGGTCCATGACGGTGTCGGCGCCCCACTTTACAGACCACACCAGTTTTTCCACCTCTTCTTCGATACCGCTACTGAGGGCGGAGTTTCCGATGTTGGAATTGATCTTGGTGAGGAAGGCGTTTCCGATAATCATGGGCTCGCATTCCGGGTGGTTCATGTTGGAGGGGATGATGGCCCTGCCTGCAGCCACCTCGGAGCAGACGAATTCCGGCGTAATAGGCCTGATGCCCGAATCCTTGGGCAGAATTTCGTCCAGACGCTGGTTCTCGCGTATGGCGACGTACTCCATTTCAGGCGTGATGATTCCCTTGCGGGCAAAGTCCAGCTGGGTCTTGCAGTCTTCTGCACCGGGAACATCTTTCAGCCAGTTCCGCCAACCTTCGCGAATCTTGGGAAGCCCCTTCTTTACGTCAATGTTTATTGCCGGGTCACCATAGGGACCGCTGGTGTCGTACACTGGCACGACAGGAGTCTGGGGGTCATCGATTTTTACCTCACGCATTCCTACACGGAGTTCGGGAAACATTTTTCCCTGCACGTAAATCTTGCTGGATTGCGGAAAGGTCGCACCCTTTATATCCATAAATTCCTCACTTTTCCTACGGCCAAATTACTGGCACAGGTTCAAGGGGTTTGTTCTCAGCCATAGTTCCTACAGCACCCCCAAGTTTTTTCCACAATATAAAATTTTATCTTTCGTATCGAGGACATTTATGGATATCAAGAAGACAAACGCTGCCCGAATCCTGGACCGCCAGAAGATCCAGTACGAGCTGATCCCTTACAAAGTGGATGAAAACGACTTGGGGGCGCAGCATGTTGCTGATACCTTGGGCGAGGATATCAATCAGGTTTTCAAGACGATTCTGGTTCACGGCGACAAGATTGGTTACTTGATGTGCGTGATTCCCGGAAATCTCGAGGTGGACTTGAAAGGGGCTGCCAAGGTTAGTGGGAACAAGAAGATAGATACGGTTCCTCTAAAAGACCTAACCCCCTTGACTGGCTATATTCGTGGTGGCTGTAGCCCCCTTGGCCTCAAGAAAAACTTTCCGATTTTTATTCACGAAACTGCCTTGAGTTTTCCCTATATCTATGTGAGCGCGGGGGAGCGGGGTTTACAGTTCAAGATAGCCCCGGCAGACTTGGTGAAGGCTACACGCGCGACAGTAGGCGTCATTGCCCGTGTACCTCCAGAAAAACCTGATTGATTTTTTATTTAATTTTTCCTTGATGGGTGTATTAGTCAAATACATTGCAAGCATGTCTCTAGTCTTTCTCTGCATGGGTATGTGCAGTTGTACGTTCCCTGTACGCACTGGCTACGACAGAAGTATCGGTGGGTACAAGTCTGCACCGAGTGAGCCTGCATCGACAGCAAGGGCCGATTCAGGCACCAAGACGAACAAGTCTGCGGCAAAAGCACCAACTAGGGAACCAGCAAACAAGCAGACCAGTGCCGGGGCTACCAAGCAGGCCGCTACCACCAAGATGGCCCAGGAAAGTTCAACCAGAAAAACAACCGGCACTTCTTTGGAACAGTTGGCTAAATCTTGGATTGGTACCCCCTACGTTTACGGAGGTAGCTCAAAGTCTGGCACCGACTGCTCTGGCTACGTGATGCAGATCTACAAGTCCCATTACGGCATAAGCCTGCCTCATAACGCAGGCCAGATGTACGACGACAGCCGCGGAAGTTCAGTGAGCCGCGGAAGCTTGCAAGAGGGCGACCTGGTATTCTTTGGTAGTTTCTGGAAAATTGACCATGTGGGAATTTATCTGAGTGGAGACCGCTTTACCCACGCAAGTTCCAGCAAGGGCGTGATTATTTCGCCCATGAGCGATAACTATTGGCGTCCAAAGTACCAAGGGGCGCGGCGGTTTAAATAGAAATGTGGAATGTGGAGTGTGGGATTAGTGGTTAGAACTTTCTATCTTTACGCGCATGAAAAAAATTGCATTCCAGGGCCGTCGCGGGGCCTATAGCGAAAGTGCCGCTTATCATTTGTTCGGAAACGATATCGAGGTGGTTCCTATGGACACCTTCGGCGAGATTTTTCAGAGCATCGAGACCGGCGTCGTGGACGGAGGTGCAATTCCTATTGAGAATTCTACGGCGGGCTCTATCTACGAGAATTACGACCTGCTTTACAAGTGGCGCTTGCCTATCGTTGCAGAGGTAAAACTCCAGATTTCCCATACCCTCTGCGCACTACCCGGAGTGAAACTCGGGGACTTGAAAAAGGTGCTGAGTCACCCTCAGGGACTTGCCCAGTGCAGTCGGTTCTTTGGACGCAATCCCGGTATTGAAAGCGTGGCCTTTTACGATACCGCCGGCAGTGCCGAAGAGGTGGCCAAGCGTGGAGATAAGACTCTTGGCGCCATCGCTAGTGCCTATGCCGCCAAATTTTACGGCTTGGACATTCTGGCCGAAGGTATCGAGAACCTGAAGGGCGTGAACTTCACCCGTTTCTACGCCATCCAGAAGGTGGCGGTGGACCTGCCTGCCGCCGGAGCAGACGACACCACCATCAAGACGACGCTCCTGTTCATGCTGAACGATTCCGGAAAGTCCGGGGCGCTCCATGCTGCCCTAGGCTGTTTTGCCAAACGTAACTTGAATCTGACCCGCATCGAGAGTAGGCCTCACCCGGATCGCCCCTGGGAATACATCTTCCACCTTTCCTTTGAAGGGAGCCCCAAGGACCCGCTGGTGGTAGAAGCCTTGAAAGAGTTACAGAGCTACTGTGATTTCGTGTACCGCTTGGGTAGCTTCAAGGAAGGCTCAACGGAAAAGCTGAGCTACTAAAAAGGAAAAGCCCGCGACAGCGGGCGTTTCTTTACCAGATCCGGTCGAACTTTCTACGATCCTTCTCTTCGTCCTTCTTCTCCTGGACTATGGCGTCGATGACGGCTGCCACGGTCAGGTTGAAGATGTCATGAACGGAGGCGTCGGAGTCGGTGAAGTGTACCGGCTTGTTCAAGCCCATCTGCACGGGGCCGATTGATTCACCAACGCCCATTTCCAGAAGCATCTTGCAGGTGGTGTTTGCCGAAGAGAGGCATGGGAAGATAAGCGTATTGACGGTCTGACCCTTGAGCTTGTTGAAGGGGTACTTGGTGTCGCGCAGTTCCTTGTCCAGGGCCACGTTCACCTGCATCTCGCCATCGATAACGTATTCGGGATACTTTTCGTGGAGGATCTTCACTGCTTCACGGGCCGTATTGGATGTTCCGCGGGCAGCACCCTTGTCGCTACCGAAGTTTGCGTAGCTGAGCATGGCCATCACCGGTTCATGGGCAAAGAATTTCACAGCGTCGTGAGTAAGCTTCACGATATCCACCAGCGTTTCGGCGTCGGGGTCACGGTTCACCAGGGTGTCAGCCAAGAAGAAGGTACCCTTGCGAGGTAATGAAAGCGTCGGCATCGCCCGTCTTCACCATCATCATGCCGAAGTGGTTGGGTTCGAACATGTCGTCGCGAGCCTCGTCGAAGGTAACGCCGTTGCGGCCGTTTTCTTCGGCGTAAATGCTGGCGTACTTGCGGCGGCGTTCAAATTCCTCGGGCGAGCGCGGGTTCACGATCTTGATGCCCGTAAGGTCCAGCTGTTCCTTGTTCGCCATCATCTGAATGCGTTCGGCGTTACCCAGCAGAATCGGATGGGCGACCCCTTCGAGCTTTGCTTGAACAGCGGCCTTGAGCATGTTGAGGTTGTCGCCTTCGGCAAACACCACGCGCTTGGGGTTGCTGCGGGCGGTATCGCTGAACTGACGGATAAGCTTGTTGTCGTAGCCCATCATGTCACGGAGCTTATCGTAATAGGCATCCCAGTCGGTAATGGGCTTGCGGGCCACGCCACTCTCAATAGCAGCCTTAGCCACGGCGATAGAAACGTCTGTCAGCAAGCGCGGATCCAGGGGCTTCGGAATTAGGTATTCCTTGCCAAAGGTAAAGCGCTGGGCGTTGTAGGCGATGTTCACCACGTCGGGTACCGGCTGGTGCGCCAGGGCGGCAATGGCACGTACGGCAGCGTGCTTCATGTGTTCGTTGATGCAGGTGGCACGCACATCCAGGGCCCCACGGAAAATGTAGGGGAAACCGATGACGTTGTTCACCTGGTTGGGGTAGTCGCTACGGCCTGTTGCAAAAATCAGGTCGCCACGGCTGGCCATGGCTTCTTCGTAGCTGATTTCAGGAGTGGGGTTTGCCAGGGCGAAAACGATGGGCTGGTCCGCCATGCTGCGAATCATTTCGCGATTGAGGATGTTGCCTTTGGAAAGTCCCACGAATACGTCGGCACCCTTCATGGCATCGGCCAGGGTTTCGATGTCGGTGCGGTCGGTGGCGAAGAAGGCCTTGGCTTCGGTAAGGCCCTTGCGGTCTTTACGGATAACGCCCTTGCTGTCGCACATGACCAGGTTCTCTTTCTTGAGGCCCAGGGAAAGGTACAGGCGGGTACAGGCACAGGCGGCGGCACCGGCGCCATTTACCACCATCTTGACTTCGCGGATGTTCTTGCCAGCCACTTCGATGGCGTTCAGGAGGCCGGCGGAAGAAATGATGGCCGTACCGTGCTGGTCATCGTGCATCACGGGAATGTCCAGCTGCTCCTTGAGGGTATCCTCGATTTCAAAGCATTCCGGAGCCTTGATGTCTTCGAGGTTGATACCGCCGAACGTCGGGGCGATACCCTTCACGATCTCGATGAACTTCTTGGGGTCCTTTTCGTTGATTTCTATGTCGAACACGTCGATGCCGGCATAAATCTTGAACAGCAGGGCCTTACCTTCCATCACCGGCTTGCCCGCGAGCGCACCGATGTCACCGAGCCCGAGCACTGCCGTGCCGTTAGAAATCACCGCGACCAGGTTGCCCTTGCCCGTGTATTCGTAGGCCAGGTTGTTGTCCTTCTCGATTTCGAGGCAGGGGGCGGCAACGCCCGGAGTGTAAGCGAGGCCCAGGTCCGTCTGGGTGCTGTGGGGCTTGGTCGGCACGATTTCGATTTTGCCGGGCTTGCCCATGGAATGGTATTCGAGCGCCTGTTCCTTCAAATCCTTGCTCATATGCTATCCTTATCAATTAGGCCAGAGATTGCTTCGTCATCTTTGATTCCTCGCAATGACAAACTAAGGGAATCTCTTTTTTCGGGGCCAAATATAGAAAAAAGTTTACAAAACCCCAAGGGAGCATAAATATGATAAGGATCGTCATGGCGGCCAATGAGCCGCCATCTAGATTCCCGCCTTCGCGGGAATGACGTATGAAGCTACGCTTTCAGCGTTTTCAGGTAGGTTTTTTGTTCGGGGGTGATCCTGTAGCTTTCGATGGCCTTCTGGATAGCCTTGTTGTGGGTCCAGGGTTCCAGTTTGCGATCCTGGATATAAGGTATCGTAGCATCGTGTTGCTTGGCCAGGGCGGTGGCAAAATACCAGGCCACCATCATCTTCACGTAGTAATTTTCTCGACGGATGGCGGCGACCTTTTTCAGATAGGTCGGATCGAAATCCTTGTCCAGAAAGTAGGTCATCAGCATCTCGATTCCAAAGCGCACCACGTAGGTGTCGTCTTCTACCTGTTCGCCCGAAGCCAGCCGCCCGCGAATCCAGAGCTTTACGGATTTCAGAAGCTTCTCACGGTGTTCCGTAGTGTTCCCCAGAACTTTGGGCCTCAGCTGGTCACAGGTAGCCCAGTTGTCCACATAGGGTAGGAATTTTTCTACCTGCTCAACGCATTCGTCAAAGTCCTTGATGCCCGACAGGATAAAGGAATGGACCTGGTTCTCGTCGTAATACCTGTGCGGGAGCCTATTCAGAAATTTGTCAATGTTCGGGTCTGCCGAAAAATTCTTGGCAATGAGTTTCAAGTCCGGAGTCCGCACGCCGATAACGGTGTCCGCAGGAATCGTAGGAATGAGCCTGCTGTGAAAGGCCTTGAACTTCAGGTCCTGTGCGTTGAACAGTGCCTCCTGAATCCGGCTTTCTACCGAAGACCCCTTGGCAGGCGTTCTTTTCATAAAAGCCTACTTGGACTTCTTCTTTTTCAAAGTTCCGAGAGTACCCTTGCTGTATTCGCCTACGCAGGTAACGGCTTCACGGGTACAGGGAGAGTTTGCCTTGTAAAAGAACTTGCGGTCGTTCTTGAAAACTTCTTCAATGACTTCCTTGGCTGGGGCGTTTGTGCCCTTCTGGTACTGAATGTCGTAGAAGACGTCGGAATCACGGGTGACCACCCTGATTTTCACGTCCATGACATAGGCGCCATGGCGACCCTTGAACTGGAATCCGTAAGGTATCTCGGTGAGCTTGAAATGTTCCAATTCCGGACCCGCGTATTCCAGGTCGTCCCAGTCGGCGCATTCCCCATTGTCGCGGGCCTTGAACCAACCATCGGGATCCCCTTCGTTGGCGTCGTCCATGGCCACGTTCAGGGCGCTAAGGTAACCATCCCGAACAAGGGACAGCTCTTCCTTGACTTCATGGTAAATGTCCATGTCGCCATCGTAGGCAAATGGCATGACAACGGCAAAAGCAATTAAAAAGGCAAACAGACGCATTTACTTTCTCCTAAAAAACAACTCCCTTCAAAAATATAAATTTCACATTCCACACCACACATTCCACACTGATTACGCTTCCCCGATTCGGGTCATCTTTAGGAGAGGCACGCCAGCTTCACCACAATCAACTAAATTCAGCTCGAAATCGATACTCCAGTCGTTGAAATCCTCTTCGTCCTGGAGCATCTGCTGAACGTGCATAATGTTGCCCTCGTAGGTGACGATGGTGTGGCGTAGCGAGCGGCCCTCTACGTCTAGGCGGAACCGGTGGTGTTCGGCGGTATAGGCGGCCATGATTTCCATCAGGGAATTTTC
>CACZII010000043.1 GCA_902781185.1 Fibrobacter succinogenes | reverse complement strand
TGCTTGGTCCACTTTTCTTCGATGGAACCACCGGGGATTTTAGAATCAAGAATCATTAGTGGTCTCCTTACTTTTCAACGTTGGCAGAGTGCAACTGCACTTCATACTGGGTCTGCAGGCTGCGAGACTTTTCAATCAGAGCCTGGGTTTCGGGCTGGTTGGCCAAGTAGTAGGCTCCGGCAGCGGTAATGGCAAAGCCAAGAGCCACCACGATGCTGTAGAGGATGCCGGCCAGGTCAATCACAGGGGTCCACTTCTGGTGAGCGATACCCATGGTCTGGAAAGCAGAGGAAATGGCATGGAACAGGTGCATGCCGATGACGAACATGCTGATTACGTAGAAGGCAGCCCAGGCCGGATTACCCAGCATCTGGATAGTGGTGAGCCACATGTCGCGGACGATTTCACCCTTGTCGTTCATGTACAGGTAGTGTTCGCCGAACTTGAGCATCATGAGGTGCTGCACGAGGAAGCCGAGAATGAAGAGACCGGACCAGATCATGGTGAAGGTGGCGAAGGTCTTCTTGCCCTTGCGGACGTTGAGTTCGTAGTCAATACCGCCACGGGCCTTCTTGTTTTCGATCTTCAGCTTGATGGCAAGGAAGATATGGAGGGCGAAGGCTGCCACCAGCACCAGTTCGACGAGATAAATCATCTTGATGGGGAAGTGGAGCGGATTGAACCCGGTCAGGAACTCGGTGTAGGCGTTGTAGGACGCCTGGGCCGACACCTGGTCAAAGTTCAAGAGCTGGAAGTTGCCACACATGTGGCCGAAGATGAACAGGGCGAGGAACGCGCCTGTGCATCCCATGATCTGCTTCTTACCAATGGAAGAGGTAAGATACTTGATGATCCATTGCATTGAGTTGTGTCTCCTTGAGGGGTTGTTTAAACTTAGAGAACGCAGCAGGCCTTGAGAGAAGGCATTTCGTAAGCGTAGCGTTCGTCTTCCTTGAACCAGAAGTCCAGTTCGCGCTTGGCAGACTCGGGGCTGTCGGAGCTGTGGACCACGTTTTCGGTCATGGAAGGGGCAAAATCGTAGCGGAGGGTACCGGGTTCCGCCTTAGCCGGATTGGTGGCACCATTGATGGCGCGGACCTTGGCAATGGCATTTTCGCCGCCCAGGGCAAGCATCACGGAGGGGCCCTTGGTCATATAGGCTTCCAGTTCCGGGAAGAAGGGCTTTTCCACGTGTTCGGCGTAGAAACCGCGAGCATCAGCAGAGGTCATCTGGTGCATCTTCACGGCGCAGACGGAGAGGCCTGCAGCGATGTAACGGTCGATAATGCGGCCCACGAGGCCGGACTTGACGGCATTGGGCTTAATCATTGCAAATGTCATTTCCATAGTAGGTACCTTTTATTTGAAAGTGCTGAAAATATAGGATTTTTACTCCTCAGATTCGATCTTCTTCATCAGGTCCTCAGCTAGTTTGCCGTTAGACTTGATGTTTTCTACCAGCCAATCCACGGATTCCTTCAATTCGCTCTTGGGGAAACGCTTCTGGAAGTCCTCCAGGACCTCCAGGGCACGGTCATCCCGTTTTAAATTCTCGTTCAGCACAAAGCCCAGGCTAAACATGGCCTTTTCAGCCTCAGGGGCATCCGGCCACACCTTCAAGAGGGCTTCAAAGTTAGCCGCAGATTCTTCATACTTCTGAGCATCGGAATAAACCTGAGCCAGATTATAGACAGCCGTCCGGAAAAGGGTATCGCGACTAGCAAACAAGTCTATCACCTTCTTGTAAGCGGATATAGCCTCATTGAATTTTTGAACCTTAGAAGCAGAATCCCCTATAGCCAGAAATCCCTCTGCCGTAGTCACAGGGACAAGATTCGCCTTAGACCGGTCATAGAAGAACACATTTGTCTTGTTCCATATTTCCATGTTGGTAACAAGTTTCGCATTCACCTTGGCCTTGACTTCCAGGCTGTTTACAATCTGCGATTCAACTTCTTCAAAAGACTTACCCTTGTATGCCGCCTCTCTACTGTAGTATTCATACTTTTTAAGTTTGTCGGCAAACTGAGGCTCTGCGGGCTCGGTCGTTTTCTGGTCTCTATCATAGCGATTATTAATAAAGTCTATACGGGCAACTCGCGTCAATGCGCGGAATTCCCAGGACTGATCGATCTTCTCTTGTCTAGCCTTTTCGCCAATGGCGTATGCCTGAGCAAGCATGTTGAGGATATTGTAGTGGGTTTCCTTGTTATAAGGGATTCCCGGTTCCGCATCAAAAATCTTCAACAGGTCGGCCTTGGTATAGACAGGCTTGCCATTATCCGAAACCAACACTGTTGCGGGGTCAATGGCATTCACGTCACTAGCGTAAAGTTCTTCCAATTGTTTTTCTACGCGATCAAATGCCTTAGGCTCCGAGGGAATGACGGCCGAGACATAGAAACTATGATAAAGGGAATCAGACATGGAACGAATGGCAGAAGAAATGTACCCCACAGCCTTGCCTTCCAATTCCGGCCACAAGGCAGGCATCATTCCGATACCATAGGGCAGGGCATAATTCTTTTTAACACGACCCACAAAGCCGTTGTTTTCCGAGGTTTCTTCGTTTTCGCTGATAGTCGCCGCCACAGCCTTGAAAGATTCCAGATCCTTGACATTCTCCATTGTCTTTGCGAGAGCTACGGAGTCTTTCATGGCCACATGGTAGACTTCATAACCAGGAGCGGTCATAAACTTGTCCTTATTATCCTCGTAGAACTTATGCGGATCCTTGGGGACCATTTTTTCGACAACAACGGAGCCCAAATCAGACACCATTTCTTGTACCTTCTGAGACATCGCCTGCTTCTGCTGGCCAATAAAGGCCTGTTCAAACTCTTTCACATAATCTTCTTCACGAGCCTTCACCGCAGGGGTACGCTTTTGCACCTTCAAGACAAAATGAGCCAGGCTAGAATCCTGCATCACCCGAAAGCTGCGGCTTTCCCCCACCTTCATGGAATCAGCAAAGAACAGGGCTCCCATAACAGAACTATCAGCAAACACCCCCTGTTCCTTGCCCTGAGCAACCATTATGTGGCGGACATTTTGCATGGAATCTTCGGGAACATTGCCATTCAATTTGCCAGCTATTTCAGAGACCGCGAGAGAATCCCCCATAAAGAACAGCAGTTCTACATTGGCAGGCACATCTTTTTCAGGCAGGGCCTGCTGGATGAACCTTTTAAGGGAATCCCGGTTCTGAGACAAGTAGTAACGTCCAGCAACTTCCTCACGAACAGCAATGTAGGTCGCCGCACTGTCAAATTCGCTACGATGTTCATTAAAAAACTTCTTCAGTTCTTCGTCGGTATAGCCAAGACGGCTCATCAAGTGGAACCGGGTATAGACAATGGACAGCAGGCGATCTCTCAACACCGTTTCATAAACTTTCCACGCAGAATCGTAAGATGCAGATTCTCCAGTCACCTTGGAAACTTTCGCCAAGGAAAACAGATGATTTTCGGCAGCCGACTGATATTTTTCAGAACCGGGTTGCCCATAATTTTGCACAACTAGGAAATCCAAGTCCTCTGCATATAGAGACTCATTGCCAATCCTTGCTACAAGGGTATCCTTACTTCCGATACCATTACAAGCTACCAGCAGGGAACACAAGGCCAATACGACTAGGGAATATATTTTTTTCATAGCTAAAACCTCTGTCCCGCAAATATAAGAAAAAAACTATTTTTTCACCGTGAAAAAGCCAGAACTACTGCTGCCCGTAGGGACTCAAGAAATGCTCGTCGCCGCCATCAATAACGGCGCCGATGCAGTATATTTCGGTGTCCCCCACTGGAACGCCCGAGGACGTACAGAAGATTTTACATTTGAGGATGTAGAAGAGATGATTCTGTACGCCCGCAAGCGGGGGGTACGCTCATTCCTGGCCATGAACGTACTGGTTTTCGAGCGGGAAATTCGCGAGCTTCCAGAATTCCTCGGAAAACTGATTGCACTAAAGCCCGACGCCTTTATCATCCAGGACATTGGTTTAGCAAGGCTTATCCGCGCCATAGCCCCAAACCAAGAAATTCATGCCAGCACCCAGATGACCCTTTCCAGTGCCGAGGGAATCAACCTTGTAAAATCCATCGGTTTCAACCGGGCAGTCCTGGCACGGGAACTTTCCTTGAAAGAAATCGGCTCCATCAAGCAGGCAACCGATTTGGAACTGGAAGTTTTTATCCACGGGGCACTGTGTGTCAGTTATTCCGGTCAATGTCTTACCAGCGAAAACTTCGGAGGCCGTAGCGCCAACCGCGGGCAGTGCGCCCAGAGTTGCAGACTTCCCTACCGTATATTTGTTGACGGCAAGGAGTACCGTGATACCGATGCAAAGTATTTATTCAGCCCACACGACCTGTGCGCCCTTCCAAAACTAGAAGCCTTGGAAGAAATCGGGGTTGATTCATTAAAAGTAGAAGGACGCCTAAAAAGTCCCGAGTATGTGGCGGCGATTGCCACAGCCTACCGCAAGCAGCTGGACGGCACGCCCCTTACTAGCGCCGACAGGGAACCTCTTGAGGTGCTCTTTTCACGGGGACTCAGGACCGGCTGGCTTGATGGTGACAACCACCAAGATCTTGTAGACGGCACCTTCAGCAACCACCATGGGGAATTCCTAGGCACCGTAGCAAAGGTAGGTCGCGAAGGGGTAACCATCTACATCAACCCGGAGGATCCCCTCCCCCAACCTGGTGACGGAATCCTTTTTGAAAATCCACAACAGGATATCAGCATAGGCTCTCGACTATACGGCATCAAGGCACAAAAAGAAACGCTTATCCTGTCTTTCGGTAAGGACTTCGACACTCGCCAAATCGCAGTGGGCATGAAATGTTACCGCAACGACGCCCCCTCTCTGGAACGGGAATTGCGGAAGACCTATACAGACCGTGATTTCATGAAGCGGATTCCCGTAAACATGACGCTTTCGGGAATAATCGGAGAGAAGCTCCACCTAGAAGTAAGTGACGAATTCCAGAACAACGTGCTAGCAGAAAGTGAAACCTTCCTTGAAAAATCTCGCAACACAGTTGACGATTCAGGCAAGGCGCTCCACGAGCTTGCCCAGAAGGAACTTTCGGCACTTAGTGGAACCGCCTACCGCCTTAAAGAATTGTCTCTAGACGTAGAGCCAAGCGCATTTATTCCGGGAAAACTCCTGCGGACGCTCCGCCAGAAGGCCATCGAACAGCTCGACGCAAAGCGCTGCGAATGGAAGGAACTGAACCCGAGCGCCATTGCGGGCCGCGCCCTCCTCAACAGCGTAAAATTTGCGAATATCAAGGCCAGAAAAGACAAGGAGATTCCCGCCGGAGTTTACCCCGGACTCCGTTTCGGGGCGGGAATGACAAATCAGCGAGCGTACCCCGTCATCTCTGTCCTTGTCCGCAGTCCCGAGCAGATTGCCGCCCTCGATAGCCTTGACATTGACAACGTCATTATGGATTTCGACTGGGGCGTTAAATACGATTCGTCCCTAAAACAAATTCGCGAAATGGGTTTCAAGGCTGGAATGGCTACACTCCGCATCCATAAGCCGGGCGAAAGCCACTACCTGAAAAACATTTTACGGCTGGCACCCGACTTTGCACTGGTCCGAAACCTGGGGGCCCTCTCGATTCTAAAAGAAAGCGGAATCCCGCTTACCGGAGACTACAGTCTAAATGCTGCAAACAGCCTGAGTTACGACTGGCTGTTGTCTCAAGGGCTTTCCACACTCCACCCCTCCTGGGACCTGAATAGCACCCAGCTTCTTGACCTTCTAGATAGCATCGACGGAAGCAGGCTGGAACTGACACTCCACCAGTACATGCCCGCCTTCCATTCCGAATACTGCGCCTTTGCACGTGCCCTGACGACCGGAAGGCGATTCCCCGAATGCGGGAAAATCTGTACCCAGCACAAGGTGGAAATTCTGGACCACAAGGGAGAACGGCATTTCTTGCAAAGCGATGCGGAGTGCAGGAACACCCTCTTTGTGGGTAAGCCTCAATCCGCACTGAAACTCCTACCCGACCTGCAAAAAGCGGGCGTGAACCACTATCGTCTTGAAATGCTCCAGGAAGATGCTGAAACCGTGCGGCGCAAGGTTTCTATCTACACCCAAGCCATTCTTGGAGAAATCTCCCTAGAAGAAGCAAGTCGCCTCGCCGGCGTACAAGAAAAATACGGCCTTTCCGAAGGACAGCTCTTCAACGAAAGCATCTGGAAAGACCGCAAGAAAAAATGATTTTTCTATATTTTGCCCACTTTTAATTCCCTCAAACAGGAAATTCCATATGAAAATCGCCGAAAAGACCGTGGTCCAGATGCACTACACCCTCACCTCCGACGAAGGAGCCGTCATCGACTCCTCCGAAGGCCGCGAACCGCTCCAGTACATCCAGGGCGCCCACATGATCGTGGTGGGTCTCGAGAAGGCCATGGTGGGCCACGAAGTCGGCGACAAGTTCGACGTAAAGGTAATCCCCGCCGAAGGCTATGGTGAGTACGACGAGCGCATGACCCAAGAAGTCCCCACCAACGTGTTCCAGGGCGTAGAGAAGGTCGAACCCGGCATGATGTTCTATGCCCAGACGCCCATGGGCCCCATGCCCATTCGCGTCAAGTCTGTCTCAGGCGACAAGGCCGTTATCGACGCCAACCACGAGCTGGCCGGCAAGAACCTGAACTTCGCCATCGAGGTGGTGAGCGTCCGCGAAGCTACCGAAGAAGAGCTGAACCCCAAGAGACACTGCTGCTGTGGCGGCAAAGGCGAAGGGGACTGCAAATGTGGCGAAGAAGGCCACGAATGCGAATGTGGCGGCGAAGGCAAAAAGGAAAACTGCGACGGCCAGGGCGGCTGCGGCTGCCCCAACCACGACAAGCACCACGGCAAAGCCGAATAATTTCTACACCTGAGATTCCGGGTATTCCGCGCCAAAGGCGGTGCCCGAAACAGAGAGGATTGGCGGGAACTGGATGCGCTTTGCCAGGGCAATTCCACGGAAACGCCTGTGCCAGGCACGCATGTCGTTCAAGGCTTCCTCGGGAGTCTTGAACAAGGACTTGAAATAGCCCAAGTCCACACCCAAATCTTCGCAGTACTTTTCAAAACCAGCGGCAAGACGCTGCTCCGTATTTTCAAGGCTACAGCCCCTGTCCACCCATTCGGCAAAAAGCTTGTCGTGATACGGGTACTTGATGGGATCCCCCTTACCCTCGTCCACGTTCATGGCATCACTGAGCTCCGCACTGGCGGGCACATCGATAGAAGCCTGGGGAATCCGTTCTTTATCCCGGTTGATATAGCGGGCCAAGGCATACACGTCGGTTTTCCACAGGTCGCCCAAGGCACACATGACGCCACAGCTATCGCCGTATAGCGTACAGTAGCCCGTAGTGGCCTCGCTCTTGTTGCCGTTACAAGTAATGCCAGCCCCCAGAACAGAGGCCACCGTTAACAGCACCGACGCCGAGCGGGTTCTGGCCTGCAGGTTCTCATGGTTGATACCTTCCACCTTTATGGGAGTATCATCCCCTTCGAACTTGCACTGTCCCAAGCTGTTGCAAACGGACTCTACAATGTCAGAAATCGGCGCCACCATGTAGGGGCATCCCAGATTCTTTGCCAGGTCGGCCGCCGCATTCCGGGTGGTGGCCGAGTTAAAACGGGTAGGCATGTTAATCAGGTAGACATTCTCCGGCCCGATAGCTTCGGCATAAAGAGCCGCCGAAACGGCACTGTCGATACCACCGCTGGCCCCAATGACCATACGGGGAATATGGAATTTCTTCAAGTTCTCCCGAATCATGAAAACCAAGGCATCGTGAATGACCGCAATCCGGTCCTGCTCCACCACCGTCCCTTGCGGGAATCCCGAGACAGAACCGTCGTCGGCCACCTCGACCAGGCAGTCCGCCGCCTGGAACCTAGGCATGGCAAACACCTGGTTTCCGGCCTTGTCCCAGACGCCGCTACCGCCGTCCATGGCGTAAATATTCTTGCCGCTGTTCTCGGTGCCCACGGCATCGATGTAAAAAACCGGCCACTGCATCTTTTTCGCAAGACCCGTACAGGCATTACGCACAACCTGGCTTTTGCCGTCCGTAAACGTAGCCAAGCCCGAAAGCACTTCCACATCATAGCCCCACTTGGCAGGCTTTCCATCCTCAAAAAACAGGCCCCCTTCAAGGGTGTCGCTGCAACCCAGCAAAATGGCGATTCCCTGAGAAAGCGCCTCTACCTTTTCCCTGTAGTTAGCACACTTTTCCAAGAATTCCAGCTCGTCACCAAGGGAACCCAACATGGTCGAACCTTCGATAGCGTTCTGGGGCAAAAGCACCAGGTCGGCACCGACCGCCTTGCCTCTTTCCACGGCGACCCTTATCGCTTCAAAATTTTCTTCGGGTTTTCCAGCCTGCACAAAAAGCTGAGCCATAAAGACTTTCATATAAGCTCCGATTTTTTTTTGCAGAAAATATAGGTTTTTATTCCTTCAGCCCGCGGTAGTAGGCCTCCAGCTTGGCACGGCAGGCCTCGAAGCACTCCTTGAGGGAGGGGTCGAACTGGGAGCCCATTCCTTCCACGACAATGGAATAGGCCTTGTCGAAGGACATGGCCTCCTTGTAGCAACGCTGGCTCACCAGGGCGTCGTACACGTCGGCCACCGCCATAATGCGGGCCTCGTAAGGAATATCCTCCCCTTTCAGCTTGTTCGGATAGCCGCCCCCATCGTAACGTTCATGGTGGTAGCGGGTCACGTTGCACACAATCTGCACAAATTCGGGAGTCTCCACCGAAGTCAGCAGGTTTTCCACAATCATGGCGCCCTTCTCGGAGTGGCTCTTCATCTCTTCGTATTCTTCCGGAGTAAAACGGCCGGGTTTCCGCAAGATACGGTCATCCACGGCAATCTTGCCGATATCGTGCATGGGAGCTGCCGTAATCAAGGTGTCGTAGAAGAAATCCGGAAGGCTGCGGCGATCCTTGTTACGCAGGTAATCCACAAGAATCGAGACCACGTTGCTGGAACGCTTGATATGGCTTCCCGTATTGCTGTCGCGATTTTCTACCATGTGGGCCATGCCGATAAGCATCTGTTCCTGAAGGGTGCGAATCTGGGAATCGTTGTCCTTGAGCATCTGCTCCAGGCGCACATTATCGGCACCCAGCATATTGATGTAGTTGTGGATGGTGGTCTCGTCTTCTATCTTGAACATGAACACCTTTTCTCGCCTAGAAATAGGGTGTTCGGTGTACCTGATTTTGTAGAACTTGTCCGCCTTCTTGAACTTTTTCTCAGTGACAAATATGCCCTTCGACATTTCCTTGATCCAGACAATAAGCAGCCGGTTCAACCTGGAATTATTGGGAAACCTGTAATCGATCCTGCATTTTTTCAGGTTCGGGAATGTCTCGAAAGCCACCTCGTTGCAGCCCAGGTAATTGTATTTCGAAGTAACCAGGACAAAGCTGTCCGTATTCCTGCCTTCCAGCACCTGGGAAATAAACTGTTCCACGTCGTAACGCTTGACCCGGTAACAAATGTAGAGCAGAGCAAACTGAGCGAACACGTAAACCGCAGGCATAATCAGGGTGTCATATTCAAAGAATCGTGACGTGAAAAATGACAAAATGGAAACGATTTCGATCAGCGAAAGGGCAATAAGGCTATTAAACGAGACGTTCTTCTTTTTCAAGAAAGCATAGACAATAAGGCTCACGTTACAGACCACATAGCCCACCATCAAGCAGTTGAAAATGGCGTGTCCAAGCCCATAAACAGCAGTATAATTACCAGCACCGTCAATCTGGATATACTCGATGGACTTATAATAAAAGTCGTTAAAGCCCACCGTCAACGACATGCCGAATATGACAAACACCACCAGCATGAAAATGTCATGAGCCAGGGCGGGTATGCGAATCTTGCAAACGGACAGGCTTGCATCGAAGGTGAAAAGCGGCAAGAAGATAGTTCCCGCGTATATCATCTTGTTGGCAAGGACCGCCTCGTCCCGGCCAGAGGACAGGGCCAGCATCAAGTGGCCCAGGCACGAAATGAATACGGAGAAAAACAGCAGGGAATAGTGGCCATTCTGCTTGGAATTAACACGATACTGGAGTATCATGTTAATCGCTGCAATAACGCAGAGAACTGTAAAATAGGTGACAAGCATTTCCCCAAGCGCTCCCCTCTTTCACTCTATAAATAAATATATACTGAAAAAATGGGTGTGGCGATAGCTCGTATAAATTATTTCAAAACGAACCTGTTTTTATTCTTACGAAATTATTGCAATTGTTTTTAAATGCCACCCCTTTACGCACCACACAAAAAAAAACACCCCGCTCTCTTGTGGAGAACGGGGCGTTTAAATATTTAAGCTAGTCGCTTAGCCTTCAGTCGGAGCTTCGGGAGCAGCGGGAGCTTCCGGAGCGGCTTCTGCGGCCGGAGCTTCAGCAGCCGGGGCAGCCTTAGGAGCGAGCAGAGCCTTCATGGAAAGCTTCACCTTGCCCTTCGGGTCCACACCGAGGCAGAGCACTTCGACTTCGTCACCGACATGAACAACGTCTTCGACCTTCTCGACGCGGTGGTCGGCAAGTTCGGAGATGTGCACGAGACCGTCGCGACCCGGGAGAATTTCGACGAATGCGCCAAACGGCTGGATCGTCTTGACCTTGCCCTTGTACTTGCGGCCCGGTTCGGGTTCGGCAGTGAGTTCTTCGATCATGCGGCGG
>CACZII010000042.1 GCA_902781185.1 Fibrobacter succinogenes | reverse complement strand
CGTTTAGTGCCACCATGGATTATGTGGCTGACCGCCAGGCTTTCTGGAATCCTTGACCTTAATCAATCAATAATATATATCGTTTTTATGAAAATTATGTATTTTACTTTATGAATCTGTGAAGGTATATTGGTAGCGTAAACAAGAAAGAACCTGAACAAAGGAGTTCATCATGAAAACGACAATCTTTGCTACTGCTATTCTCGCTGCTGCTACCGCATTTGCCGCCGACAACGCTCAGACTACCACCACTACCGCCCCGAAAACGGACAAGGGCTGGACGCACTTTGTAGGTGCAGGCGTTACGGTGCCTGTATCCAAGTACAACATCGATAACACGGATTATTCCATGGTAAGTGGTGGTGTAAATCTCAACTATATGGGGGTTGGCAAGAGTGGCTTTGCCGTAAAGGTCTCGTGGAGTGCCGGCGCCGGTTTTACGGATGACGTCAAGTTCGATGTTGACGACGACAATACGGCGGGCACCTACACGGCAGGCGAAGTCGGGGTCGGCTATGCCTTCGTGAATACGCCGGATTGGACGGTGGCTACCCTCGCCATGGTTGGTATCGAGGCTGCCGTATTCACCAAGGATGAGGGTAAGTACCAGCACGAGGATTTGGGTAAGGTCGACTGGACCAGGTCCGTGACGGTAGGCGCCCTTACTTTGGGTGGCGATGTGGTTGTCCGCAAGGCCTTGGGTAAGCATGCAGGCGTGTTCGCTAGTGTTGGTGGACGCTGGGTACCTGTGGCTGCGTCCGTCAACACCAACGAGTACGAGAACGATGACGTTAGCCGTACTGACAACATCAAGTCCTCGGAGAGCGATGGAGGGTTCACGGTGGTGCCGACCGTAGGTGCCATGTGGAGCTTCTAGGGGAGGCCGACTTCAAACAAATGAAAAAAAACGCCCTTGTGGGGCGTTTTTTTACGGAGGAAGAGGGACTCGAACCCCCAAGCCTGACGGCGGCGGTTTTCAAGACCGCTGACTTACCAATTAGCCTATTCCTCCAAAGGGCGGGTAAAGAATAAAAAACTGTCGGTGCGCTGTCAATAGTTTTTCTATCTTTGGGCCCATGAAAGGAGCAGGTGGAGACGAACCCCTAGAGTCGGGAAGAATCCTGGATTTGTTGTTCTCGTATATGCCGAAAATTGCGGCAGAGCGGAAAATGGACAACTTGCTGATTCTTATGGCCGATTTGGGCCGCGCTATGGTGTCGGCGGACCGCTGCTCCCTATGGCTTATCGATCGTGACTCCCAGGAATTGTGGACCAAGGTGGCTCACGGGGTGGATGAACTCCGTATTCCCCTGAATGCCGGTTTTGTAGGTTATTCCGTAAGGACGGGAGAACCCCTGCTGATAGAGGATGCCTACCAGGACCCCAGGTTTGACCGTCGGAGCGATGAAAAGACTCACTACCGCACCACGTCTGTGCTGACAGTGCCCCTCCTGGATACGGAAGGGGTCATCATGGGAGTCTTTCAGGCCATCAACAAGCAGGGGAACACGCCGGTGTTTTCTGCTCAAGACCTGGAACGCCTGATGCTTACGGCTGTTTATTCTGCCAAAACCGTAGAATCGGCTAGGCTGATTGCGGAGCAGGAAGCTACGCAACGTGAAATTATCCACATCTTGGGCGAGGCTTCCGAGTATCGTAGTCAGGAGACTGGAGACCATATCCAGCGGGTGGCTGAAATTTCGTACATCTTGGCTAAGCGTTACGGCCTCTCTGAAGAGGAGTCTGAACGTATCAGGCTTGCCACTCCCATGCATGATTTGGGGAAAATTGGCATTCCCGATTCGGTACTGAACAAACCGGGCAGGCTTTCCGAGGTGGAATACGGGGTGATGAAGTCCCATTCCATCATTGGCGAGGAAATGCTGCGGACCTCTAAGCGTGAATTGCTCCAGTTTGCGTCTTCCATTGCCGGCTCCCACCATGAACGCTGGGATGGCAAGGGGTACCCCCGTGGCCTTAAGGGGGAGATGATTCCCCTGGCCGGTCGTATTTGCGCTGTTGCCGATGTGCTGGATGCGCTTTCCAGCCCTCGTTGCTATAAGGAACCCTGGCCCGAGGAGCAGATTCGGTCGGAGTTTATGAACCAGCGGGGAACCCAGTTCCAGCCGGAACTGGTGGATTTGCTGCTGGCCAACTGGGACGAAATTTACGGCCCCTATCGCCACTGATTTTGTGGATTCATACTAGAATGTAAGAAAAAGAAAAGCTTCGGTCGTTAAACCGAAGCTTTTCGTGGTTCCGATTGGAATTGAACCAACGACACGCGGATTTTCAGTCCACTGCTCTACCAACTGAGCTACAGAACCAAATTGTAGCCCAAAAATAGACGATTATGTGTGATTTGTCAAGGGTAAATAGAATATTACTAGCTTTTTTGCCAAAAATCATTTAAATTTAGGTAAGTGATAGAGGGTAAATGATGCGAATTTGGGCTTACCTTTTCAATTTGTATGTGGCTGTGCTGTGCATGGCGTGCTTCTTTGCCTGTTCCAGTGATGGTACTACGGCCAAGGCGGTAGCAGTAGATTCTGGGAATAGTTCTGGCTCTTCGGCGGCACCTGGACCGACGGCTCCTGG
This sequence comes from Fibrobacter succinogenes, assembly GCA_902781185.1. GTDB lineage: Bacteria > Fibrobacterota > Fibrobacteria > Fibrobacterales > Fibrobacteraceae > Fibrobacter > Fibrobacter succinogenes_G. The sequence goes on along the minus strand of CACZII010000042.1, from coordinate 8,210 downwards.
TGATAGTGCTGGTTATACTCGTGTAATTACGGAAACAGGCGATACCATTTATGTGAAGGATACGGTAACGGTTTATCCTGATACCACTTTGCGCTGGGTCGGCAATTCTGCCGTGCTTGTTACAGAGATTGCCTCCCTCAATTTGGACTGGTTGGATTTAGACGGTGATGACCCTTCTTGGGTGGAACTTTACAATGCCGGAACGGTTTCGGCAAACCTTAAAGGCTGGGCCTTGGTGGAAAACCTGAAGGAACCCAGAAAATGGATAATTGGTGACGAAGTGATTGCCGCCAAGTCTTTCCGTACGGTGTTCTGCGACAAGAAGAATATCCCGTCTGTGGCCGGAGTTGGCGATGGGAAGGATTCCGATGGGAAAGTATTGCACGCTCGCCCTCATACAAACTGGAAGCTGGATAAGAATGGCGGTACGATTTACTTGGTTGACCCCAGTAATGGAATTCGTGATTCTGTAGCCTATCCAGAACTTGCCGGCGGTGTTAGCTGGGGAATTGTGGATGGTGGAGAATGGAAATACTTTGGTACGCCTACACCCGAAAAGAAAAACACAGAGGCCACGGCGTACGACGGCATGGCTCCTGCAGTCGACTTTAGCTCTATCAAGTCAGGCTTCAATGATGGCCCGGAGGTGACCATTAATCCGCCTAGCGTGGAAGCGGGTGCAACAATCCGTTGCACTACGGATGGCTCTATACCTACGGCCTCTTCGGAGGAATTCAATTCTCCCAAGACGTTCAACAAGAATACGCCGCTCCGTTGTTCTGTGTTCAAGAGTGGGACTCTTACCAAGGAAGTTGTCACCAAGACCATCTTTGTCGGCGAGACTGTTCGGATGCCTGTAGTGGCTGTCAGTGTGGATCCCGTATTCTTCCAGAAGCATTACGTGCATGCCAACGATAGGAATTGTGGTCCTTCTTGTGGTCCGACTGGTCTTTTCGAAGATGTTGAGTTGCCTGTTCATGTAGAATACTTCCCGAATGGCAGCAGTTCTGACGCTCCCGCCTTTAGCGTGGATGCGGGAATTTCCTTGATGGGTAACTGGAGCCGTCTGGAAAACAAAAAGTCCGTGGCCATCGTGATGCGCGAAGAATACCAGGATGGCAAGATCCATTACCCGCTGTTCGAGACCCGTAAGGAAACGGCAAACGAATTTAGGGGATTCAACCTGCGCAATAACGGAAACCGCTATGTGAGCGATTACTTGATGGATGCCATGGCTGGCGCCGTCTTGGAAGGAAGTGAAGTGGATTACCAACGCAGCCGCCAGGTGGTGGTATTCTACAATGGTAAGTATTATGGTATCCACGACATGCGCGAACGCTTGAACAAGCATTATGTAGAGACTAACTATGGTATTGATGCCAACTCTGTAGAGGTCATCAAGCATCTGGGAGACGAGATTACAAGTAACACGAATTCCATCAAAAACTATACGGATTTGTTGGATCTTGTGAACAAGAACGCTACGGTTTCGGATGCCGATTATGCTACTGTGAAGACCATGATGGATGTGGGTAATTTTGCGGATTATATGGCCTTTGAAATCTATATGCATAATGCGGACTGGCCTGCAAATAATGTACGTGCATGGCGTAGTCCCGATCAGCCTTATAAGTTCATGGTTTATGATATGGATCATGGTATGGACTGGACATGGTCAGCTTGTAGTGAGTTCTCGACAACTGAGTCGGCTAAAGGAACCAATATGTTCAATTGGATTGCCCAGGGTGGGTGCAAGCATAAGACGGATAGTAGAAGTTTTGCCAGCCTTTTCAACCACCTGATTGGAAACGCCAATTTCAAGCGCCTATTCATCAACCGTTCGGCAATCCTGTTCCAGAATTATGTGAATGCTACTCGTGTCAAGTCTACCTTGGAATCTATGGCCGCGACCTTGAATTCCGAAGAAACGGAAAGGGATTTGGATGAAATGGAACGTGCTGGCGGCTACTACAATGCTTGCGGTGACGGCTTCAGCATTTCGGGTTCCTGTATGAAGACATGGGCGACAAATCGTGACAATACCGTGATTAGCGACTACGAGGAAAAGTTTGGCCTGAGCGGCATGATAACCGTTAATATCACCGCTTCTGGAAACGGATCTGTTCTGGTGGACGAAAAGAAACTGCCTAGCGCCTCTTACTCGGGCAAATTCTTCTCGGGTAATGCAATGGAACTGACGGCTGTGCCTGCTGCCGGTGCTACATTTACGGGTTGGAAAGACGGCAATACGGACAATCCCCGTATTGTCACGCCTACTGATGGTGTTACCTATACGGCGACATTCGGCAATTAGTGGTATTTCTACATTTGTTACGTGATTAGTCCCGTTCGCAAGATGTTTGACGGCATTGCTTGCCGTTATGACTTTTTGAACCACTTCTTGAGTTGTGGACAGGACATCTTGTGGCGCCGCTATTGTTGCCGCCAGCTAAAAAAATATGGTGTAAAATCCCGCTTGCTAGACCTTTGCGGAGGTACGGGCGACTTTGCTGTTACATTTGAGCGATTGTGCGTAAAGCCCGATGTAGCCGTGCTTGGGGATTTTTCTTTTGGCATGCTGAAGGGGGCCGCAGGCAAGAAGACGGTGGCAACCCCCGTGCAACTGGATGCCATGAACATCCCGTTTGCGGCGGGGTCTTTTGATGTTGTCTTGAACGGCTTTGGTATGCGCAATGTTCCCGATGCTCGCGGAGCCCTGGAAGAATCTTTTCGGGTGTTAAGCCCTGGTGGGTATTTGTGTGTTCTGGAATTTTTTGCTCCACGTAACGTGTTTAACAGGTTCTTTTACGGCTGTCTTGCGCCTGTATTCATTCCCCTTCTGGGGGCATTTTTTAGCGGCAAGAAAGAGGCTTACGAATACCTGGTCAATTCCATAAAGCGATTCTTGCCTGTGCAGGACTTTTGCTACATGGCTGAGGAATGCGGGTTCCAGGTGGCGAAGGTGAAAAGTTTTAATGGCGGGATTTCTTATGGGGTTTTCCTGAGAAAACCTCTGGAGGTGACCTGTGGCTAGGTATATTCTCGGTGTGACCGGGGCTAGTGGAGCAATCTATGCATCTCGTACGGCCATGCATTTGAAACGGCTAGGTCATGAGGTCTCGCTTATAGTGACGGCACCTGGTCGCGATGTGGTAGAATTTGAAGGGCAGGGAGAGCTTTTCAATTATGCCGAAAAGGCTTTTAACGTAGACGATTTTTTTGCGGAGTGTGCTAGCGGGAGTAGTGATTATGCCGGCATGGCGGTGGTGCCCTGTTCCATGGGAACCCTTGGCCGTATTGCTGCAGGGACCTCGGACAATCTGCTAGTTCGCAGCGCCGATGTTTGCCTCAAGGAACGTCGGCCGGTAGTGATTGTGCCCCGCGAGATGCCCTACAATCTGATTCACATCGAAAATATGGAGCGTGTGACTCGGGCGGGGGCCGTTGTCATTCCTGCCTCGCCGCAGTTCTACAGCAAGCCGGCCTCTATCGAAGATTTGGTGGATACCGTAGTGGCGAAGGTGCTAAAACACCTGCATGCCATAAAAGATGATGAAAATATTGTTCCATGTTGGAGTAGTTTTCGCGCTAAATAGAAAGCTTTCCGCCTAGAAAGGCCTTTTTTTTATTACTTGGCAGGACTTTCTTTAGAAAATATATTAATTTGAAAAGACTGGAGGCGACAATCCAGTTTTTAAAGAAGGAGCGCTTATGGGGAAAATAATCGCCAAGGTTGAACGTGTAGCATTGACAATTGCCCTTGTATCGGCGGCCGCCTTAGCGGCTCCGAAGCCTCTTACCGTTTGGATTATGCCCAACGGCGCCTCTCCGCAGGAGACGTTGGAAAACAGGCTTTCTCTCTTTACCAAGAAAACGGGGATTCCTACCCAGGTGCAAGTTTTGGACTGGGGTGAGGCTTGGAACCGTATTTCTCAGGCTTTGTCGGGGCAACAGCCTGCTCCCGATGTGTTGCAGTTGGGAACCACTTGGATTCCTTACTTTGCCTCCCGCAAAGAAATAAAGCCGTTAACTTCTGAGTTGGATCTCATCCAGCCTGACCGATTTGTTCCTGTTAGCTGGAATACGACGCATATAGACGAAGATTCTGTCATCTATTCGGTCCCTTGGTTTATCGATATCCGCCCCGTGCTTGCCAACAAGAGGGTCCTTGCCAAGAACGGAATCACTCCGGAATCGGTGAAAACCTATGAGGGTTTCGTGAACGCAGTCCGTAAGGTGAATGCCGCAAACGAGGTTCTCGACGATGGCGCCCATGTACGTGGTTATGCGTTCCCTGGCAAGAGCGACTGGAATATTCCCCATAATTTCGCACCATGGATTTGGAGTAATGGCGGTTCCTTTATAGCAAAGGATAGTTCGGGTAAGTGGCATGCAAACATTCTTGCCGAAGAAACGCTTTTTGGCGTTTTTAGGTACCTGAACTTTGTTTTGGATTCACTGGTTTCTCCAGAAGCGTTGCAGTCCAATACGGCGCAGATTGCCCAGCAGTTCAACAATGGAGAACTGGCCTTTATCGTGAACACTTCTGAAATTGTGATGCAGACCCGCATCCACGGAAGCCAGGGTGGACTTTCCAACGCCCGTATCGGAAGCGACAGTGTGATGGTTTTGCCGATACCTATGGGAAAAACGGGAAGTGTAAGTTTTATCGGCGGATCGAACCTTGCTATTCCCGCGAGCAACAATCGCAAGGAAGCAAAAGACTTGTTGCTCTTCTTGATCGAGGACGAGAACTTGGATGCCTACACTAGGCAGATAGGTCTTTTACCGCCTTCTAAAAAAGTGCTCCAGACTTGGTCTGAAGATGAGAACTATCGGGTCCTGGTTCAGGCCCTGGAAACAGGCAAGACCTACGTTGCTATTCCGGAATGGGGCGACTTGGAGCAGTTGCTTGTGTCCATGTTCAGTACGGTATGGGAGCAGGTCGAGATACCGGCCCTTTATTCCGAAGATAAACTTTACGAAGTGTTTAAGGAATGGACCGTTGAAATCAACAAAAAGCTGAACTATCCTACGACCAATCTGATGACCGCAGCAGAATTCAAGGCGGTGTGGCAGAAGATGAAGGGCGAAAAGGGTGGCCAGAAACAGACTATTCCCGACACGGAAGGTGCTGAACAGGCCCCTGAAGGTGGTTTAAACTGGTATTTCCTTGTGGCAATCCTGATTGTTGCTTTTATGGGCCTGATTGCCTTTTTACGGAGACGAAAAAAATAGTATCTTGTAAAAAGCGAATATGGCAGTAGAGGCAATATCCGGTTTTTCACGAAGCATCGTATTCAAGTTATTGGTGGTGCTTATCGTCTCCATGACCCTAGTGGTTGCGGGGGGTATTCTCATATTCTCGTCCAGGCAGACGAACCTGGTGCTGGAGTGGAGCTATAATAACAACGAGTCTACGCTTAACCAGATTTCTACGATGGCGTCTGGAGAGATGAAGCAGTTTGGCGATCGTCTGTCCCTGTTGGCTAAGACTTCAGAAATCCAGAGCATGGACCCGACGGTGGCTGCCAGTTATCTGAAGAGCTATAATATTTCGGCGCTTTTCATTTCGGGTGAAACGGTTACGCTGTACGACAAGGATGAACATTTCCTGTGCAACAACTCGATGATAGGGTTGCCGACAGAATTGCCCTATCCTATAGATTTTCCGCGCATTACTCCCCATCGCCCCTACGTGACCCCGTGGTTCAGGGAAAATGAGGATTCCCCGCCCATGCGGCTATTCGGAATAAACATTTCGAACCGAGCGACTGGCGATGGGTATTTGACGGCGACATTTTCGCTGCGCAGGCTATGGGCGAACTTTCCGGACTATAAGGTTGGAAAGAATGGATTTTTGGTGGCGGTTAATGGCCAGGGGGAAATCCTTTACCATCCCGACTTGAAGCGTTGGCTGACTGGTTCTCACAAGATATCGGAGCTGGGGTTGGATGGTGTTGACCCTCGCAGCTACAGTATCACAGACGTTCAGTTTCTGAAATTGAATGATAATCTGTCTTACTTGGTTAATTATGATTATGATTCAAACTACGATTTCGGCATTTTCTCGTTTCAGCCTAAGAGCGAAATTGACAGGCTGGTGGAATCGTCAAGACAGTCCAGCATTGCGACCTTGTTGGTGTCGATTCTTATTATCTTGATGGTGGCCGTGTGGATGTTCTTTGTTCTGGGAGTGCCTTTAAATCGCATAATTAAGCACATTAACCAGATTACCAAGGGCGACCTCGACGTTCAGGAAATAGAGGTTGGCCGCCGCAAGGATGAATTGGGACAATTGGGTGCTGCGTTCAATTCCATGCATGGTACCATCAAACGGCAAATTAAGGAACTGAACGCTCATAGGGAATTGCTGGAACAGGAAGTCCAGGAAAGAACTCGAGATCTGGAAAAAGCTTATCAGAAGCTAGAGGCCATTTCTAAGACCGATGAATTGACTGGGCTCCCGAACCGTCGCGATATGAATGAAACGGTGGCCAATGAGGTTGAACGTGCCCACCGTACCCAGAAGCCGTTCTGCTTTATCTTTATGGACATTGACCATTTCAAGAATATCAACGACACTTATGGTCATGCCTGTGGTGACCTTGTCTTGAAATCCGTGGCGCAAACCATCAGGGGACTTTTGAGAAAGTACGATGTCTTTGCCCGCTATGGCGGTGAAGAATTCCTGACCCTTCTCCCTGAAACAGATTTGCCAGGTGCGACCGTCGTGGCGGAACGTTTCCGTAAAAAAATTGAGGCCATGTCAGTGCAGTTTGCAGACATTACGATTAAGGTGACCATAACACTGGGCGTGTCGAGATTTGATCCCCGTCTTGGTGCCGAACGCAGTATCCAGCTGGCGGATAAGGCCTTGTATCAAGGCAAGGAAGGCGGTCGCAACCAGGTAATCGTGTGGCAGCCGGAATGGGTGACCGATGCCGATTACGATGCGGCCACAACGGACAGCCATGCTTAAGAAGATTCTCGAATTCGGACATATGGTCCGTTTCAGTCACTCGCTTTTCGCGATGCCCTTTGCCATAGGCTCCATGTGGGTGGCGGCGAGGGGTTTCCGCGGCATGGATGCCGTGGAGGCGGTCAGGATTATTGCGTTGATAGCGGGCTGCATGGTGACCGCCCGCAACAGCGCCATGAGCTTCAACCGCATTGCCGACGCCGATATCGATGCGAAGAATCCCCGCACAGCCGGTCGACACCTGCCGGCAGGCCGCCTGAGCAAGGCGTCGGTCATTGCGTTCCTGGTGGTGAACGGAATTCTGTTCGTTACTTTTGCGGCACTGCTGCAACCCCTCGCCGGCATGTTGGCTCTGCCCGTGTGGCTATTGTTGCTTTCGTACTCTTACTGGAAACGTTTCAGCTGGCTCTGCCACTGGTTTCTGGGCTTTGCTATTGGTATGAGTCCCTTGGGCGCCTGGATTGCTATTCGTGGAGAATTTGCCGTATTCCCGATTTTCTTACTGGTGATTCTCATGCTTTGGATGGGGGGCTTTGACATTATCTATGCCACCCAGGACGAAGAGATTGACCGTGCTATGGGGCTGCATTCGGTACCCGCCCGATTTGGTCGCAAACGGGCCCTGCAAATCGCCTTTTGGAGCCATGTGGCCATGCTTGTGCTTTGCGTGGTATTTGGCGTGTTCTGGGATATGGGGGTCCCCTGGTGGGTAGTGACCGGCCTTATGACGGCTGCCGTCCTCTATATACATTTATTCCGCAAATCCGATGACCTGGATGCCATGAACAGGGATTTCTTCTTGGCGAATGTAGCCATTAGCGTGTTGGTGATGGCTGGGCTTATCGTATGGATTTGCATGGGAGGCAATGTCGATGCCCTTTATTAAAAGACCCGATGGAAAATTTACCACCGAAGACAAGGTCAAGATGTTCCAGCAGATGGGCTCCGTGGGGGCTGTTCTTGCCCTTGCCTTTATCGTTGTTATTGAAACGGGTGTAGCTGGCGAGTATACCTCTCTTGCGGAGATGGGCCTTACCGCCATGATTGTGGTACTGGCCGTCTCCCTTGGCGGTAGCTTGTATTTTAAACGGAAGCTGTAGCTATATCTCTAAACCGCGGCTAGATTTCTAAATCGGCGGAGTAAACGGTTTCGACGGTTCCGTCGTCGCACTTGAACAGCAGGCTTCCGTCGTCTTGCATGTCGAGAATGGAACCGGTCTTTTTAACA
>CACZII010000041.1 GCA_902781185.1 Fibrobacter succinogenes | reverse complement strand
CCTCTACTTCACAAAGCGTATCCACGCTATCCACGAAGTTCGTGGTAAAGACGGCGTCGGTGCCACGATGGACTCCATGGAACTTGAACGCGAACGCGGTATCACGATTCAGTCTGCCGCTACGTTCGCAAACTGGACCCACACCAAGAGCGGTGAACAGGACTCCATCAACATCATCGATACCCCGGGGCACGTGGACTTCACGATCGAAGTGGAACGCTCTCTCCGCGTGTTGGACGGTGCAATCCTCGTTCTGACCGGTGTGGAAGGCGTCCAGTCCCAGTCTATTACCGTTGACCGCCAGATGAAGCGCTACCATGTGCCGCGCGTCGTGTTCGTGAACAAGTGCGACCGCTCCGGTGCAAACCCGCTCCGCGTTGCCGAAATGCTCCGCGAAAAGCTGAACCACAAGCCCTGCGTCATGCAGATTCCTATCGGTCTCGAAGACCAACTGAAGGGCGTGGTCGACCTCGTCGAAATGAAGGCCTACTACTTCGAAGGCGCCAACGGCGACGACATGATCGAAAAGGAAATCCCGGCCGAACTCGTGGACCAGGCCAACGAATACCGCACCAAGCTCATTGACTGCTGCGCTGACTACAGCGACGACATCATGGAAAAGGCCATGGAAGGCATCTACGGTGTGGACGAGATCGACAAGGACCTCATCAAGAAGACCATCCGCGAAGCCACCATCCGTTTGGACATCACTCCGGTGTTCATGGGTTCTGCCCACAAGAACATTGGCGTTCAGAAGCTCCTTGACGGCGTTATCGACTACCTCCCGAACCCGAAGGAAGTTGAAAACAAGGCCCTCGACCTGGACAACAACGAAGCCGAAGTCGTGCTCAAGAGCGAAGACAACGAACCGCTCGTCTGCTACGCCTTCAAGCTGGTGAACGACCGCTACGGCCAGCTCACCTACATCCGCGTTTACCAGGGTCAGCTCAAGAAGGGCGACATGATCACCAACATGGCCACCGGCAAGAAGGTGTCTGTGGGCCGTCTCGTGCGTATGCACGCCGATGAAATGGTGGATATCACCGAAGCCGGCGCCGGCGACATCGTTGCCCTGTTCGGTATCGACTGCGCCTCCGGTACGACCTTTACCGACGGCAAGAACCACTACAACATGACTTCTATGCACGTTCCTAACCCGGTTATCGAACTCGTGATTGAAGCCAAGAACCGTGACGACCTGGACAACATGTCCAAGGCTCTGAACCGCTTCACCAAGGAAGACCCCACTTTCCAGGTGGAAGTGAACAAGGAATCCGGCGAAACCATCATCAAGGGTATGGGCGAACTTCACCTGGACGTGTACATCGAACGTATGCGCCGTGAATACAAGGTGGACGTGCAGACCGGTGCCCCGCAGGTGGCCTACCGCGAAACCATTACTCGCGAAGCCAAGTTCGAATACACCCACAAGAAGCAGACCGGTGGTTCGGGTCAGTTCGCTAAGATGTCTGGCGTGATGCGCCCCATGGCTGTGGAAGGCGACTCCGACAAGGTTTACAACTTCGTGAACTCCGTCGTGGGCGGCCGTATTCCTAAGGAATACATCCCCTCTTGCGACAAGGGTTTCCAGAGCTGCATGGAAGCTGGTTCCCTCATCGGCTTCCCGGTGGTGGGTATCGAAATGGAAGTCCAGGACGGTGCGTTCCACCCGGTGGACTCCTCTGACATGGCGTTCCAGATCTGCGCCCGCATGGCTTTCCGCGAAGCTTTCGCCAAGGCCGGCGCCCAGATTCTCGAACCTATCATGAAGGTCGAAATCGCCACCCCGACGGAATTCCAGGGTAACGTTGTTGGTAACGTGTCTCAGCGCCGTGGTTCCATCACCGGAACCAGCGAAGAAATGGGCACCACCACCATTACCGCCGAAGTCCCGCTTTCTGAAATGTTCGGTTATGCTACCGACCTGCGTTCCATGACCCAGGGTAAGGCCGAATTCACTATGGAATTCGCCAAGTACTCTCCGGTGCCGAAGAACATCCAGGAAGAACTCATCAAGAAGTACGGCGACAAGGCCAAGGCAAGAGCGTAAGCAATATAAAGCCTAAGCAATAATAAAACCACAAATGAAAAAACGCAGGCCCATGAGGTCTGCGTTTTTTAGTGCTTCCGGTATGTCCTACCCCGCGGTTCGATCGGGCATCCCCTCTCCAGAACCAGGACTTACTGGAAGCACCTCTTACAATATACCCCCAAAACAAAAGCCCGGACAAAAAAATCTGTCCGAGCTCTAATCCATATTGGAATGTTCTTTTTTAGAACTGCGACTTTTTCTCCAAATCAGCAAGTTCATCGCCCCATTCAGCCTGGATCTTTTGCTTGAGTTTTTTCGCAAGGGATGGAGCACGGCCCTGTGTAGAAACCGTCACGGCAATATTTTCACCAAAGTCCATACGGGCAGGCACAATAAAGTCACCATCCAGATAGTCGCAGGCATTGTTCACCAAGATGCGCCGGGCCCGAGCATCATTGCTCACCTGGGCGTTTACCGCCGGCTGGTCGGTGCAGATAAACACCATGAAGATACCGCGAAGATCCAAGGGTTCGTAAGGATGGTTCTTCATGACAACAGTCTTTCGGTCAAGGGAATCAAATTCGGGATCGAACTGCGGAGCGACTACCGTAATGCGGGCACCCGTAGGCAAAAGTGTTTTCACCTTACGCAGCGCAATACGACCTCCGCCCACCACAAGAACGTTACGGCCTTCAAGATTCAGCTCAATGGAGAAGAGGGATGAAGTAATCGCATTGCCGCCTAGATGTTTGACATTGCGAGGAGAACCATGTTCGACGAAGCAATCTCTTTGCACGTTTTTTTCTTGCTGGGCATTTCGAACTCCCGTAACCACCATATCAGCAAATTCTTTCCAGTCGCCAAGACATGGCAAAAGCGTTATGGGGATCTGTGGGAATTCCGCCTGCAAATGGGCTACCATTTTAGGAACGTCATTCTTAGAATGCTGGCCGTTCAACAGCAGATACGGTAAAAGCGTTACCGACTCCACATCTTCTCGAAGCAGCGTCCGCAAGTCATTTTCCAAATCCAGGAGGCTGGTGCTCGCCACACGAGTACCAGGCAAGTCATGGTGGAGCTTGTCCAAGATTTCCTCAAAGCCCTTGTAGGCGCCAGGCAATATACAATGATGTGCGATAATCAGAATGGCTTTCATGGGGCGTAGTACTCTACAATCTTTTTCACCAGCGAATCCATGGTGGTTTCATCGGAAGTGACAGCTTCAAAGCCATGGTTTCGAGCAGCCGTTTCGGTCATGCGGCCGATGCAGAAAGATATTCTAGGCTCGGCCCCGCCTTCGGTGCTTTGCGGCATAACCTTGACGAAATTTTCCACGGCACTTGTGCTGGCAAATACCACAGCATCGGCAGAAGCGACCGCTTCCCGCTTCCATTCCGGCAGTTCCGACACTGGCAGCGTCTCGTAGACCACCCAGCGGGTGGCATTAGGCAAAAGCTTGGGCAATGTGTCGTCTGCCAGGTTACCTTGGAGTAAAAGAATGCGAGATTCCGAACTTGTTTTTGCCAGCAATTTTCCGAGGCATTCACCGGTGTGGTCTTCAGGCACGTAATCACAGCGGATGCCGTATTCCAACAATTTCTTTTCCGTAATCTTACCGACACTGGCAATTTTCTTGCCGGCAAGCACGCGTACGTCATAACCGGAGGCAAATAACTGATTAAAGAAACTTTCTACTCCGTTTGTACTGGTAAAGGCAAGGATGTCAAAGTTTGCAAGGTCCTGCCACTCTTTCACATCAACTGGGCGCGTTTCAATCATTGGGGTCTCAATAACTTCCGCACCGAGGGCATTCAGGCGGGCTGTAATCCCGCTAGACTGCTTTGCGGCGCGAGTCACCACCAAGCGCTTTCCTGAAAGGGGCAGATTCTTTTTCCAGGCAAGGGTCTTTCCCAATTCCACAACACCGCCCATAATCGTAATCGCAGGGGCGGTGACATTTTCACGAACAATGGTCTCCCCCGCCGTCATGAGTGTCGCCATCACCGTCCGCTGATACGGGGTTGTCCCTTTTTCAATAAAGGCTAGAGGCGTTTTCGGATCTTTGCCACACTCCATCAAGCGCTTGGCAATAAATTCCATGTTGGCAATACCCATCAAGAAAATGAGGGTGCCAGGGCAACGCGCTAGAGCTTCAAAGTCTAAAGAGAGATTACCACGCTCGCTTTGCTCGCTCGCAATGACATCTTTCTCATGCCCCGTTATAATATGGAAACTCGTGGCTATTCCGCGATGACTTACGGGAATGCCCGCATAGGCAGGAACAGAAATTGCCGAAGTCACTCCGGGCACGACCTCAAATTCTACACCAGCAGCCACCAGTTCCAAGGCTTCTTCGCCACCACGTCCAAATACGAAGGGGTCTCCGCCTTTAAGGCGCGCTATGGTTCCCGAAGGATTCTCCTTAGCAAATTGAACCAGCAATTTATTGATTTCGGACTGTTTGACCTTATGGTGCTGGGGCATCTTACCCACGTCTACCATCTTAGCGCAGGGATTGCACATCCCAAGTATGGCCGGAGACACCAGGCGGTCGTAAACCACAACGTCGGCTCGCCCAAGTATTTCCTTGCCGCGCAAAGTCAAAAGTCCCGGATCTCCGGGACCAGCACCAATCAAATAAACCTTTCCAGACATCGTTGGAAAAATAGAAATTTCAGAACTAGGTTTCGACGGTAGCCTTATCCGGAGCGTAATGTTCCTGCATATAGGCAAGAGCCTTGTCCGGAGCCAGAGGCTTACTGAAGTAATAGCCCTGAATATAGCGGCAGCCCTCGCGCTTCAAGAACTGCAGCTGTTCCTCCGTTTCCACCCCCTCGGCAATCAGGTCCAGATTCAGGGTGCTGGCGATGCCTATCACCATCCTGGCAAAGGTGGCGTCTTCTTCGTCATCGGCAATATGGTCAATGAAGGACTTGTCCATCTTCAAGGTATGAACCGGATAGCGCTTTAGATAAGAGAGAGAACTGTAGCCCGTACCGAAATCATCAATAGAAATCTGGAGTCCCATATTGGAAAGGGCCCGCATAATGTCTATGGCCTTTTCCACCTCGCACATGGCGGTATATTCCGTAATCTCCAGTTTTAGGTTCTTGGGATTCAGATGAGTTTCGGTCAGCACCTGCTTTACATCATCCACCATATTATCCAGAGTAAACTGCTTAGCAGAGAAGTTTACGGCCACACGGATATCGCTGTAGCCCATGTCCACCCACTTCTTGGTCTGTTCACAAGCCATCCGCAAAATCTGGGCACCCATAGGCACAATCAAGCCCGTCTCTTCGGCAAGGGGGATAAACTCCGCCGGAGAAACCACCCCGTGTTCAGAATTATTCCATCGGACAAGAGCCTCGAAGCCAGACACCCTGTTTCCCTTCTCGATGTCCACGATGGGCTGATACACCAGCACGAATTCCTGAGCCTGGATTGCCCTGCGAATCTCGTACTCCAGTTTGTAAAGCTTCATGGCCTTTTCACGGATTCCGCCTGCAAAGAACTGGATTCCACCATGGTTGCCGCCCTTCTTCAAGTCCCTGAGTACTGCCGTGGCATTGGAAAGCAGGTCTTCCACGCAATCTACGTCCTTATTTACCACCACGGCCATAGACACGCTGATATAAAGTTCGCGACCGTCCAACTGGATAGGGCTCTTCACTTTATTGTGAAGGCGTTTCACCATGGGCATCAATTCTTCATCAGAACCACTGCCCTGAATGTCATGGAGAACCACCGCAAACACGTCGGGTCCAATTCTTGCTACGCAATCGTTATTCCGACAGATGGATCGTATACGGTCGGAGACAATCTTCAAGACATTATCCCCAAAATTCATGGAGTAAGACTCGTTAATGGCACCAAAGCTATCGATATCCAACAACACCACTGCAAAGGTGTAATCCGGCCGTTGGGCCGCCATATCCACATCCACCTTCAGTTTTTCCAGGAAGAACTTGCGGTTGTACACTCCCGTAAGGGCATCTCGGTAGGCATAGAACTGACGATTGCTATCCGCCTGTTCCTGTGCACTTGTAATAGAACCAATAACCCGGATGGGCCGCCCCTCTTCATTACATTGCGGTCTACCCGAAACAATAATCTCGGTATTTCCATCCTTAGGAGCGTTCAAAAGGCGAAGCTTCGCCGAGAAGGGAGCGCTATCTTCCAGGGAACGGGTAAATTTTTCCCTAAAAGTTGCCCAATCACTTTCTAGGACACTGTTTTTAAGAGTGTCAAAGGAATCTACGATACTAGAGGTGCTTACATTCAGGAATTTAGCAACCCTGTTAGACCAATAGGCTTTCCCCGTAGGCACGTCAAAAGTCCAGAAGCCCTCCGAAGACACATCCACCAGCATCTGGAAAAGTTCGTCCTTCTCGGAAAGGTCCTTCTGGTAGTCGCGAGCGGGAGCCTGTTCAACCCGTTCTGGGATTTCCACATCGTTGCGAATCTTTTTCCTGTTGCCCTGGATAGGGAACCTATAGAATAGGGCCACATAGGCAAGGAATATGATAGCCGAGAAGTAGGGAATAAATCCCATCGGCTTATCTGTCAGATGCCAGATATCTGGAATGAATGCTGCAAAAAGAAAGCACGCAAATAATAGCGCAAAACGCAGAACAGAATGTTCGTCAAACAACCGCATATAATCCCTATCACGGGCAATATAATTTAAAGTAAGGTTTTTTGGGGACACTCCCGCAGTCCAAACCGAACTATTCCAAGTTGGAGTATTTACAGCCTTTCCAGCCTAGAATAAAGGCTGTAGAGCTTTTGGACCCCATTTTCGAGGCCGTAATAGTGCTTAATGTAAGGAATAAGTAAGCCCAGGAAAAGAACATCCAAAGCCAGCACAAGGTATTCTGGCATGGCGACAAAGAAAAGAAATCCGCCCACCGTGAGGATTGCGAAAAGAATCATGACCAGTTCATGGACTAACCTTTCGTGCTGGAAAAAGCCAATATGAGTCCGAACCGAAAGCAACTCTTCGGACGAAAGCGGCGTCCCCTGTGAAGCACGCTGTTCCAAAATCAGGGCATAATCTTCTAGCGTCTTTAGCATAACAACCAATATAGCGTTTTTTTTGGAAAAAAATTGAACTTTCCCCCTATAAGAATATTATTTTCAAGACATGGAGTCGCTAAAATTCAATTCGCTCCCTGAACTGTTCTTTGCCACCTGCAATCGAGACGATTTTGGCGGCTGGTACCAGAGACGGAACAGAGCCTGGACTCACTTTTCAAAAGAAGCCCTGTCAAGAGACACCCAGGCCATAGCCCTTGGGTTCCATGCACACGGGGTTCAGGAAGGCGAAAGTATCGGAATTATCGCCGGCAGCTCCCCCTACTGGATTATGGCCGACATCGCCACCCAGGTAAACCATGCCCGAGTGGTACCTCTATTCCCAAACATTTCCTCCGAGAATTTCAATTTCCAGTGCGACGATTCCATCGTGCGCATCATGATTGTAAACAACATGGCCGACCTGGATACGCCCCTAAGGGATTCCCTTTCCAGATTCGCAACAATCATCTGCATTGATTCGGCATCGCCTCTTCCAGACAACGGCATTTACTGGGACGACCTTCTGACCGAAGGCTACGCCCTGCTGCAAAAAGAAGAAAACCTAAACTGGCTTCAGGAACAGATCAAAAGCATTAATCCTGACGACCTTTTCAGCATTATCTATACCAGCGGTTCCACCGGCAGGCCCAAGGGCGCTGAACTTTCCCATAGGAACATGCTGTCCCAAATTCAAAGTTTACTCGAGCTCTACACCATAGATCCCGAAAAGGACACTTGCCTCACTATCTTGCCGGTGGCCCATGTGTTCGAACGGATGGCGGTCTACTTCTATACCTTGTGCGGTATCACCATCTACTTTGCGGATTCTCCCAAAAACGTGGCTCAGATAATGACTGAAATCAAGCCCTCCGTAATGGTCGTGGTACCGAGAATTCTTGAACGTCTCTACGAAAGTATGACCGCCGCTGCAGATAAGGCCCGCGGTCCCAAACGGCTTGTCATCAAGAACGCTATCAAGCTCGCCAAACTAAACGACCCCACAAAAAAACGGAATCATGCCATGTTTTTTTTCGACAAGTTGGTGTATTCCAAGATGCGTAACGCCATCGGTGGGAATTTCAGACTTATCGTCTCGGGAAGTAGCGCGCTAAACAAGAGCATTCTTAGGTTTCTATTGAACATAGGGCTTCCTGTCCACGAGGGTTACGGCCTTACGGAATGCTCCCCTGTGGTAAGCGCCAACTGCGACCACGCCGTTTCCCTCGGAAGCGTAGGCAAACCCTTAAGGCACCTGCAAGTCAAGATAGGCGAAAACAACGAGGTTCTAGTAAAGGGAGACAGCGTATTCAGAGGCTACCACAACATGCCCGAGCTAAGCTCCGAAATCTGGACAGCAGACGGTTTTTTTAGGACCGGCGACCAGGGTTACATCGACGAAAACGGATTCCTTTTCCTGACGGGCCGAATCAAGGAGCTTTTGAAGACCAGTACAGGCAAATATGTGAGCCCAATCCCTATTGAATTGGAAATCAGCAGGCACCCCCTGGTGGAACAGGCCCTGGTCATCGCCAACAACCGTAAGTTCGCCTCCGCCCTCATATGGCTAAACCCCGAAGGTGCCCGACGGCTCCTACGAATAAGCAAGGAAGATTTCCGAATGGATTTGGCCCTGCAGTCCCTCCGAGTCCGGGAGTCTATTCTACGGCACATTTCCCGTATCAACCGCAAACTGAGCCACTGGGAAAAGATCTGCCGATGGGCTCTCATCGGGGATGAGCTCTCTATTGAATCAGGGCTATTGACCCCTACCCTGAAAATCCGCCGAAAAGTGGCAGAAGAGCGCTATGCCGACAAGATTGAAGGCATGTACGAAATACCAAATATTGCTACAAAATGAATAATTTGCCAAAATGGCACAAATTGACATGCCGTTTTTTTTATCTTTGCCATGTGAACAAAAACAAAGGATAAATCATGGCTTATTTGAATAAAGTGATGCTCATTGGCAATATTGGTAAAGACCCCGAATTCCGCATGAGCCAGACCGGTGGACGCAAGCGTGTCTCTTTCTCCCTCGCCACAAGCCGTCGCTATCGCGACAACAACGGTGAACAGAAGGAACAGACCGACTGGCACAATATCGTAGGTTGGGGTAAAACTGCCGACATCATCGAACAGTTGGGCGTACACAAGGGCATGAGCCTCTACGTAGAAGGCTCCCTCACCAACCGTAGCTGGACCGACCAGAATGGCCAGAAGCGCTACGCCACTGAAGTCAGCATGGACACCTTCCAGCTGCTGGGCCCCCGCACCCAAGGAGGCAGCCCCTCGTATAACCAGTCCAACAATTCCAGCAACTACAGCCAGTCCCAGGGTAGCGCTCCTGCTTACGACGCCCCCATGCCCGAAGACGATGGTTCCGACCTCCCCTTCTAGCCCATGAACTCGGACGTAGCACAAATCTCACTGATGTACGTACTCCCCCTGGGAGTTACGTTCATCACCATATTGCAGGCCGCAGCCTCGGAATACCGTAGCCAAAAACTAGCTGGAGCGTTCCTATCGCTTATCATCGTAGTCCTGGACTGCCTGTTCTACTTTTTCAAGAACTCCTTCATCGCTTACAACAACGACGGGGGGCTCCTGCTTGCCTTTGGAAGCTTGTTTTTCTTTGCCATTCTCTATGTGGTCAAGAGCGACGAGACCCCGGTAAAGGTTGCCAACATCCTCTTCGCCGTGCTAATGCTTGCAGGAATTGTGGGCATATCTTATTGGGACCGCCCCACCCTGGTCATCACATCTCAGTATTCCGCGGCCGATATCGCCGCCCAGAACGCGCTGTACCAGGATTACATCACCTCTTTCCAGAGCGGAACACCGACCAAGGCTAAAAAGGCCAGGGTTTCAGGAACCCAGGTCAACATGCCGGCAGTTGGCGCCAATGTCCAAGAACAGAGAACCAAGCCCGTAACGCTTTCCGAAGGAGCCAAAGCCCGCCTGGAAAGCTACATGGATGAGTCTCGCGCTGTTATGAAGCGCATGCAAGAGGTCGAGAACGCTATCAACGGCTTTGGCACACTCCCCCCAAACATCTCCGAAGCAGACCGTGAAGAATGGAGCCGCAAGGCTCTTGCCATCAGCAACAATGCCATGGCCATCAACAAGAAGGCCTTAGGGCTTTTCCACCCTCATGAATCCAGCGAAGCCCACGCGGAGCTGATTCAGGCTACTGAAAGTCTGCGTCTTGCCGCCTACTCCCTTTATACCTACACTCTACAAGAGAATACGGCTGACCAAAAGGCTCAACTGCAGCAGGCCAAAGAACAGTTGGGTCAATCCAAGATTTTCCTGGACCGCTTTATCGCGGCCATTCAGGGCCTCCTTACAAACTACAAAGAACAACCAGAAGAAAACTAAAGGTTAATTATGATTCGCAACGTAGCCATCATGGGCGCAACCGGCGCCGTAGGCCAAGAAATTCTCTCCATCCTTGAAGAGCGCAACTTCCCGCTGCAGAGCCTGAAGCTCCTCGCCTCCGAACGTAGCGCAGGCAAGGAATTCAAGTTCAAGGGCGAAACCCTCAAGTGCGAAGTTCTGAACAAGGATTCTTTCAAGGGCGTTGACCTGGTGCTCAGCTCCGCTGGTGCCGCCATTTCTCAGGAATTCGCTCCCATCGCCGTCGAAAACGGTGCCGTGGTCGTGGACAACACCAGCTTCTTCCGTATGGACCCGAACGTTCCGCTAGTCGTTCCTGAAGTGAACCCGGAAGACATCAAGCTCCACAAGGGCATCATTGCCAACCCGAACTGCACGACCATCATGATGGTTGTGGTTCTGAACCCCATCGAAAAGATTTCCCACATCAAGAAGATACACATTTCTTCTTACCAGAGCGCTAGCGGTGCAGGTGCC
>CACZII010000040.1 GCA_902781185.1 Fibrobacter succinogenes | reverse complement strand
CGCAGGCTCTACTTGCGGGGCATCATCATGAACCTCACAAACCCGAAGGCCATCCTCTTTGCCCTTTCGTTTATCCCGCCTGCAGTCAAAATGGACTCTCCCCTGAGCCCCACACTTCAGATGGTGATTCTCGGGTCGGAATTCGTGGTGGCGACCTTCATCGTGTTTGGAACTGTTGCGCTTCTGGCGGGTGCCGTCAAGAAGTTCATGCTGAACAGCCCCAAGGCGAACCGCAACCTGAACTGGTTCTCCGGTGCGGTATTCCTGTTCATGGCCGTCGCGCTGTTTGCGCTGTAGCCGTTGGCGTTTTTAATCGCCCAGCAGGTGGAAATTCAAGTACAGGGTGTAGGCGTGGATCCTGCGGGACATGGGTTCGGCGATTTCAGAGGAATAAGCGGCCATCTTGAGGTAGGTGTCTAGACGGTAGCCGACATCCATTTGGCTTAGCAACCTGTATTCAAGGGCAGTCTTGTTGCTAAGCAGAAAGTCCCAGCCGTTTACGCCATAATCGGGCGTGGTTCCTTCGATGGTTCTCATGGCGACGAGGGCTGTCTTGCTGAAGAATCTCCATTTGTTCTTGTAGAGGGTTTCCAGGGTGAGGCTGTATTTTACGCCGGAATTGTACTGGTAATTGTCTTTGTCCGGGTGGTAGTCGGGATTGAATTCCTTGATGATGTCGTCGTAACCCATGTCGGCAGAACCCAGCATAATCCAGTAGAGTTGGTTGATGACGCGGAAACGTACGCTTGGGGTGAGCCAAAGCGCGATATCCATTGCGCCGCCCAAAGACAGGGTGCTGACGGTTGCGAAATCTCCGTAAAAGGTATCGTAGTCAAGGTTGATGGAAAAGTCCAGCCAGTGACCACGCCCGTGGATGCCCCGGTTGATGAGTTTTCCCATGACATCCAACTGTAGCACGGCTCCTTCGAAGCCGCCCTCGCTCATGAATTCGGCCTGAAAATAATCAAAGGGGCGCTTGACCCTTGAGTAAGGTTTTCCGTATTCCAAGGATATGTCAAGGATGCCGTGACGGTCGTTCCATTTGGCGTCAACCTCATCGGAATTCTTGCCGCCCATGCGATAGACGGAGCCGAATCGGGACCCCATGCCTGTGGCGATAGCGAGTTCAATGGGAACCCAGCCTGTGTAAAAGTCCCGGTTGCCGAAAGCTTTCCGTTGAACATAGCCGGCAGGCTCAAGCACGAATGCGGCTAGCTGCCTGTACCAGGGGGCGCCGGGCCTGTTGTAGGCTGCACGCGAAAGCCTGTAAAGAGCTTCGCCAAATACGGAGCCTGCAATGGATGTAGAAATAAGGTCGTTGGGAGCGGGTTTTTCCGTTTCGCAGAACATTTCCCAAGTGGAACTACCGAGAGCTGCGAACAGTAGGCTTGAGTAGAATCCGTAGCCGCCACCTCTTGCGGCGGCATAGTACATGGAACCTTGGTAGGGGTGCCCGTAAAAGTTGATGGCCCAGTGGTTGTGGTCCCATTTCCAGCCTTCGCGGAAGTTTCTTTTCCAGTAGCTCGGTCCGGTGTGGGCGTAGTTCTTGTCAAGGACGTAATAATCAAACGACCATACGAGTGCGTTTTGACCTAGAACTTCTGCAGATACGATTAGAGGGTTTACATGGGTGCCGTAAAGGCTGTCCTTGGGCACGGCAAGGGTGTCTTTTTGCCGTTCCGTAATGACGGAGTCGCCCAATACGGCGGTGCGCAGAATCTTTACCTCTTCGATACTGAAAACGGCATTCTCGTCTCTCAATTTTTCCCGGAGGCTGTCGGGAATGGCCGCAATTTTTGCCGAGTCAATCTGCTGTGCGAATAAGATTCCGCTAAGAGCGAGAACTGTTGCGGCGATTTTTGAGATGCGTTTGAAAAGCATTCTTAATATTTAAAAAAGAGTGGACTTTGTTTCAAGATAGACGGCTCGGTTTTCCGACAAAGCGATTTTTTGCCAAGACGAAAAAAAGGACTTACTCCGGAGAACAAATCCTTTGATAACAAACAAAGTCCTGCCTTTTTTTGCGTTACTTGTTCAAGCTTTCCGTTGCGGCGGCGACGGAAAGCAGGTCCGCTTCCATGAAGGGCTTGCCAATCCACTGCAGACCCACGGGGAGTCCACCGGCCATGCCGCACGGCACGCTTACGCCCGGAAGCCCGGACAGGTTCAGGCTTACGGTGTAGATGTCGCTGAGGTACACGGCCATGGGGTCGGACTCGTTCATACCGCACTTCAGCGGGAGTCCGGGCATGGTGGGGCTTGCAATCACGTCTACCGTCTTGAAGGCTTCGGTGAAGTCGTCGGTAATGAGCCTACGGACCTTCTGGGCCTGCACGTAGTAGGCGTCGTAGAAGCCGGCGCTGAGCACGTAGCTGCCCAGGAGAATGCGGCGCTGGACTTCCTTGCCGAATCCTTCACTGCGGGACTTGGCGTAAAGGTCGAACAGCTTGCGGGCTTCCTTGCTTCGGTAGCCGTAGCGTACGCCGTCGTAACGGCTCAGGTTAGAACTGGCCTCGGCGGTAGCGATGATGTAGTAGCTGGAGACGGCGTAGCTGATATGGGGGAGGCTCACTTCCTTTAGGGTGGCGCCTTCCTGTTCCATCTTCTTCAGCATAGCGTCCATAGCGGCCTTGCAGTCCTTGTCCAGGCCTTCGCCAAAGTATTCCTTGGGAATGCCGATGACCTTGCCCTTGACGCCGGCATCAAGCTTAGCGCCGAAATCTTCGGTGGGTCTTGTGCTGGTGGTGTTGTCGTGGGGGTCAATGCCGCAGATGGCGGAAAGGAGGGTGGCGCAGTCGGCCACAGTAGAACCGAAGGGGCCAATCTGGTCCAAAGAGCTGGCGTAGGCCAAAAGTCCGTAACGGGATACACGGCCGTAGGTGGGCTTCAAGCCCACAACCCCTGTGCAGGCGGCAGGCTGACGGATAGATCCACCGGTATCGGAGCCCAGGGCACAGGGGACCGTGCCTGCGGCCACGGCTACGGCCGAACCGCCCGAAGATCCGCCGGGTACGCGGGACTCGTCTAGGGGGTTCTTCACGGGACCGAAGTAAGAGGTCTCGTTGCTAGAGCCCATGGCAAATTCATCCATGTTGGTCTTGCCCACAATGACAGCGCCCGCCGCTTCGAGCTTTTCGAGGGCGGTGGCCGTGTAGGGGGCCACGAAGTTTTCGAGAATCTTGGAAGCCGCCGTGGTGCGGGTGCCTTCGAGACACATGTTGTCCTTGACGGCCACCGGGATTCCGTCCAGAGCCCCGAGGGACTTACCCTGGGCGCGGCGGGCGTCGCTTTCTTGGGCACGCTTCAGGGCCCGTTCGTTCAACACGGAAATATAGGCGTTTAGATTCTTGGTAGATTCGATCTTATCTAGAGAAGCCTTGGCCAAGCTTTCGGCAGTAGCCTCGCCGCTTGCAAGTTTCTTCTGTAAATCCTGAATGGAGAGCATTACCTGTTTCCTCCGGACCATTTCATAATGTAGATGGCCAGCACCATGCCCACGATGCTCACCACGTTGATCTTGAGCCCAAGGCCCAACGCAAATTTTACCATGTAGAGGTCGATGACCACCGGGTCCGCCTTGTCGCCCAAGAACCCGAGATTCAGGTCGAAAGAGGCCACGAAGAAGTTGCGGACGATGTTGTCGTAACCGCCGGCATTCATCAGTTCACCCAGTTCTCCAAACAGGAGTCCCAGGCATTCTCCCAGCACTCCGCCGATAATCAGGCCGAGCACGATAAAAAGCAGCAAACGGGCAAAAGAATTTCTTTGAGTCATGCCGCTAATTTAGAAAAATCGGTGCACAAAAAAACGCCCGACTTGCGTCGGACGTTTCAAACTTGCGTATGTAACGCTTGTTACCTGGAGTAGTATTCCACCACCAGCTGTTCTTCCAGCTGAACCGGAATCTGGTCGCGGAGGGGGAGCTTCACCAAGGTGCCTTCCATCTTGCCGGCATCAACGGAAAGGTATTCCGGAGCGGCAGGAGCGTTGGCAATAGCTTCCTTGATCTGCACGTGTTCCTTGGAACGTTCGCGCACAGCGATCACGTCACCAGCCTTGACCAGGCGGGCGGGAGAGAAGCTACGGACGCCGTTCACAGAGAAGTGACCGTGGGCCACATACTGACGGGCGGCGAAAATGGTGCGGGCAAAACCCATGCGATAGACGAGAGCGTCAAGGCGGGTTTCCAGGAGGATCATCAGGTTATCACCGGCAGAACCTTCACGACGGTTGGCTTCCTTGTAGGCTTTGGCCAACTGGGCTTCGGAAATGTTGTAGGTGAAACGGAGGCGCTGCTTTTCCACCAACTGCTGCTTGTACACGGAAGCAGACTTCTTGCGGTTCTGACCATGCTGGCCAGGAGCGAAGTTACGGCGGTCAAGGGCCTTTTGTGTTTTCTGGGAGACGGCAACGCCGAGAGAGCGTGCGACTTTACCTTTTGGTCCGCGGAAGGACGACATATTGTACCTCGTAAGGAAGCTCTTTGGTTATACTTGCAGACTGGCAGAGCTTGGCGCGGTTTGCAAGAGTGAGCCCCAAGATAGAAACTTGGGGCCGTATTTTCAAGGGGCTACTTCACCACGATACGCAAAGTATCCCGTTTTTGGGGGTCCAGAAGGCTTTCGGCGATGAGATTTGCCGTACTTCCGGAACCGCCACTGATAATCAGTATCTTGGCGTCATCGGCGTTTTCTGTGGATTCTACCTTCAGTTCACCCTTAGGGTTGCCCTCGCAGTCCGTGTAGTCCACATTGCCGAATACCATCCAGTCCACACAGGGGATAAACCAGTTTACGGCCCCGTTTTTCGTAGCTGTGGGGGCAGATTCGAAGGCCATTTCGTCCAACTTCAGGTTCTGGTCTTCGCTAACCTCTAGAGTGTCCAGTGCCTTTTTGGCCTTAGCGTCGTAGAAATTGAACTTCGTCAGGGAGCCCGGACGTTTGACCAGGGTGTAGAGTTCCAGTTCCTTGGCATCGGTGGTGCTCTGGCTATTGACCATCTGGAAATGGAGGTAGACCGGGCCGTCACTTTCCACCTTGTAGCCCATGTTTTCCTCTGAAAGTGTCTTGAGGGACTTGCCGCCCTTGCCGAGAACACTGTAGTCGATAACAGTGAAGGGCTTGATTCCACGCTTGCCGTAACCCTTGAAATGGTGTTCCACCACCAGGGTGTCGCCCTTCTTGAAGTCGGCGAGCCACACGTACTGGTCCTGGCGAATTTCGAAGGCGTCAATCTTCTTTCGGGTTGTTTTTAGGAATTCGCCAGCCTTGCCCAGGGAGTCGGGGAGCGCAAAGTATTCGCCCTGTGAAAGTTTGCGGTTGCTGGACTGGATGTTGAAGCTTGCATAGGGGCCAGTCTGGTAGTTGGAAATTTTTTCGGGCACAACCTTCAGTATCCAATGGGTGGAATCGTCGGTGAGCATGGTGTTATCCAGGGTGTCCTTTTCGGCTACGATGGATTTTCCCTCCTGGAGCAGGTCAAGCTTGTTGATCCAGTCGCCTTCGGCCTTGATGGTGACGCTGTGGCCGATGGCCGCTGCGAAATTAAAGGCGATGGTGTCGGGAGAGTTTCCGATTCGGACGATTCCACGCAGGTTCTCTTTGAGAGATATGGCAACCTTGCTGGAGTCACCGGTGTACTTGAAATAGGTCTCGTCTACATGCGTAAATAAACGCAAGTGGGCTTTATCGCTAAAGGATGCTTGCAGGTGAACGTAATAGTAGCCGTCTTCGAAAATAACGAACTGGTTCTTAATCAGGTCTGCTCCGTCCCCAGGAATGACATAGCTATCGAAGTTGCAGTTCTCAGAAACGCAACGGGGCAGCATGGGAAGCATGGTTTGCCCAAGCTCGCTCATGACGCGCATTGTATCTTTGGTCATCCCGCTGGTGGCAGCCCAAATGCTAACCCTGTCGCCTTTTTTCAGGTTGCCCAGGAACAGGTTTATTTCTGTTGCCGATGAATCCAGGCAAAGGACATGCTCCGGGCACTCTTCCTTGCCTGTAGAATCAATAACAGGCCTTTGAATGTAGATGTTGGTGGTGTCGTCTAGAACAATGTCCTCGTCGTAGTCGATGTCGGCGCGGTTGCTGGTGCCCGAACTGGAGTAAAAGGAACTGTCGGCGAATTCACCTTCGCCACTATTGATGTTCGAAGTGTTGGTATGGGACGTTTCACTGCAACCGAGCAGTACAAGGGCTGTTGAGGAAAGTAAAGTGAAAAACAGTTTATTCATCGTAGAGCCGTCCTAGTTCAAGATGTAGAACTTCTGTTCTGCGCTAAAGGCCTCGCCGTTGACTTTCAAGGTATACTTGCCTGTGGGGAACTCGTGGGCCTTGAACTTGAAATGAGTCGTCTTTTCACCGGCCAGTTCTCGGGCTGCCACCATGAGCATGCGGCGGCCGAATTCGTTGACAATTTCGATTTGTACGAATTGCGGATAACCCACTGTCAGGTCAAAGTCGCATTCCAAGGAGTAGATGTCAATGTGCACCTTGGTGAGGGTGTAGCCGCCTTCCATCACGTCACCGCTTACGGAGCGTGTATTGTCGAAATAACCCACATAGAGCGCCGGGGCGAGAGCTTTGCTCTGGTTGTGGGAGTGGATGATGGTTTCACCAGGTTCCACGGCGGTGAGAATCAGGGTGTACATGTTGGAGGGGTGCTTTCTCTTGAAGAATTCCGTGAGGGTGGGTGTCCTGAGGAATGCGCCAAGGGGAGCCTTGGGGTTCAGTGTAATGAGTCCCAAGAAATCTGCATGCTTGGTGTCGATGCCACCGCCGGAGTTCTTGCGGATGTTGAAGTGTCCGCCAGGCTGCGGCAGGTTCGCAGGGGCGTTTTCCCAGGTCAGTTCGTCGCCACGCCAGTCCACGCCAAGCTTGCCCTCGCCATAGTTCATTTCGCGGGAGGTTTCCTTCAACCCGAATATGTTGAACTGGACAGGCTTTTTCAGAGAGTCCGCATTGTATTCCAACTTGAGGCCCGCATCGAAGAGCGGTCCCGGCAGGGCGGACAGGTCGAACTTCAGGTAGATCTTGCCTGCGTCGTTAGTGTCGTTTGCCACTCTGAGTGCAGCGTCGGTATTATGGGGAGTAAAGTTGTCGAAGGAAGAAATCCAGGTGTCTACGCCCTTACCGCTGGGTGCACCGTCACCGGTGTTGTCGAAGGTGGTGTACTTCTTGTCGAACACGTAGACCTTGCCCGTGTCGGCACCAGTCTTAGTTCCGTCGTCAGCCTTGAAAATCAGGTTGTAGCGTCCGCTACCGGTAAAGGAAACGTCGGTCTCGTATTCGGCGGTATCGGAGAAGATGACCTTGCCGGGGCCTACACCCTTTTTCCAAAGGACCGGGTCCCTGCACAGGCCGTTGCCGCGACCGTCGTCTTCAACGGTTCCGACCAGGTGAATCTTGCCCGGCTGTACTACAATCATCTCGTCGGCGAAGGAAACCTTTGGGGCCTCGTTCTGCCCTTGCTTGGGAGCGTAGCCTGTGTAGAGGGCCATGTCCACGCCGCCGGTGCTGTTCTTTTCAAGATCGGCGTCCGTGAGGGCGTAGATGGCAGAACCCATGCGGGATTCTTCCACAATCTTCTTGTAGGGGTTTCCGCGGGTAAGGACTTCCTTGAGGCCCTCGATGGAAAGGCTTCCGTTGTCGTTGATGAACATGGGGGTGGTCTTGGCCTTGTCGCTTGCGATGACCAGCACGCCCAGGAGTTCGGCGGAACCTTCGTTAAAGTTCTGCAAGATGGTGTTACCGTCCTTGGAGGTAAGTCCCAGAATCCAGATGTCGCCACCGTTGTTCTGGATTTTTGCGCCCTTGGTGTCGGAGAACATGGAAACCTGGCGGCCCCACAGGTGCTGCTGGTTGATCTGGATAGACCCGACCGAGACGTCTTCCATGTAGATGTCGCCTACGCCCAGCTCGTTGGTCTCGAAGGATTTGAACATCATGTTCTTCAGGAGCACTGCGCGCTTGGACTTGTGGATGATACCGTTTCCGAATTCGGAGAAGCGTTCGATGGTGATCTCATTGAAGGCTCCGTCTTCGATGATAAACTTGCCCTTTCCGTCGATGCGGCCTTCGGTTCCGAGAATTCGGCGGATACGGTTCCGCAGGTAGATGTCGCGGTTGATGGTCCAGCGGCCTCCGGGCGGGAAGTAGATTGTCTCCGCTCCGTCGTCAATGGCGTCTTGTATAGCCTTGGCATCGTCGGATCCGGTGTTCATCTTTCCACCGTAGTCGCCAGCGATGGTAATCCAGGAATCGGACTTCTGGTCGTTCAGGTTAGGCGTTTCTGCTACGGGGAGCCTCATGGACTGCTTGGGGCTGTGGCAGAGCTGGTGGGGTGCCGAGGTCACGAATTCCACAATCTCGTTGCCCACATAGGTTTCAACGGCAGGCTTCTGGACACTCTTGATGATTTCTTGGAACTTGCTGGTGTTGACAGAACGGGCGAACATCTGTCCGTCGTTTTCGATGGCGGCAGCGGGCTTGGACTGCTTGATTCTGTTGTATTCCAGTGTGGCGTCTACTATGACCATGGAGGCACCTTCGCCATGGTTGAACACGGCGGGAACATCGCCCTTAAATCGGAGTCCGCGGCTGGATACTATCTGGCCGTCGTTATCAAGACCGTATTTCCTCTGTCCACCCAGAGTCACGTGCTCCAGGGTGACGCTGTTGGTCTTGCCCGCGACGAATACGCCAGTCTCGAAGCCCTGGACTTCTACGTTTTCCAGGAGTAGAGGACCGATGTTTTCGGTGTGCCCTAAGTCAATGCCATAAATGCCGGAACTGTCACCGGAATAGACCTTTACGTTTTTAATGGTGCCCTGCTGGGCGGCGTTGAAGCGGATGCCCACGGCACCTGCGTTTCTTTTACCTGTACGGATGGTAATGTCGCGGATAGAGTTTCTGGGCTTGAGTCCCGGGCCTTCGCCTGTAAAGAGCACCGGAGCCGGGAAGTCGGGATTGGTGAACCCCTGGCATTCATCAGCAAGGGCGATGATTGTTCCGCCGATGCTTGCACCCTGCAAAATGGTGCGGCTGTAGGCTTGCTCTGGTTTTTCGCTGGCAGGCCAGGTCAGGGTGTTGGTAACCTTATAGATGCCGTGGGGCAAGTAGATGATATAGTCCCCATCGGGGTGGTCGTTTAGGGCCTTCTGGATGGCCTCGGTGTCATCAGTCTTACCATCAGCCTTGGCGCTATAGGGGGCCTTGGTCACGTCGACGACGTTGGAGCCTAGCGGGAAGGTCACCTGGGAAAGGGCCGTGGTAGACAGGCTTAAAATCAATACAAGACAAAACGAAAAAACACGAAACATGAAAACCTCGTTATACGCCTTAAAATTAGGTTTTTAAGGCGAAAGTGTGGATGGGAATGTCTTGAAATATGCCGTTCTAGGGCTTGTCTTGGCATTTTTCAAAGACGAAGGGGTTGTGGTCCCCTTGAACCTTGAAAATTCGGCGGTCCCGTTCACATTCCTTTTCGGTGACGGGGTACATCTTGTCCCAGGCCTCGAAAAGCTTGCGGTCTTGGCTGGAAAGTTTGATGCCGTAGGTCTTTTCCATGTAGAAATGCACGCGGGCGATAAGCCCGCGAATTTCTTCCCTGGGCTGGACCTTTTTCATCTGGAAATCCACGATGGTTTTGCAGTTTCCATACATGGGGGTGGGATTGTTTGTCCATTGGGAATACATGAAGTTGCTACGGTCCCCGTTCACCTCGCCGATAGAGGGGTAGAGGTTGTGCAGTTCCCCTTCTAGGATTTTGAACAAAGTATCGTTTGCGCTGCAGTTCTTGCGACCGCCTTCTTGCCAGCAGGGCAGAAAGTGTCCCATGTTGTGGGCGGTGACGATATGTTCCCACTCTACCGATTCGGCTCGCTTGAAACTCTTGCGACGTGGGTTGTCTCGGGGCTGAAAATCGCAGGTGCTGTAGTCCACCTTCTTTTTATCATTGTACTTGCAGCCGCAGTATAGAGTTTCTTGCAGGTCGCCGTAGTAGATGCGTTTCATCTGCTGTCCGGCTCCTCGGTAATTGTAGTGCTGCGGGGGAGGCTCCTTGTCCACGGCGGCAAGGGAAATAGAAAATGCCAAAACCGCAAGCACAATAGAGTGCCGCGCCGCTTTCCGGAATGTGGAAATAAGAAACATAGGT
This sequence comes from Fibrobacter succinogenes, assembly GCA_902781185.1. Taxonomy (GTDB): domain Bacteria; phylum Fibrobacterota; class Fibrobacteria; order Fibrobacterales; family Fibrobacteraceae; genus Fibrobacter; species Fibrobacter succinogenes_G. The sequence continues at coordinate 8,172 of CACZII010000040.1, read as the reverse complement.
GTAGTTTGAATATAGATAAAAAACTACATTTTGCCACATGAATTCCGAAGGCTTTGAATATCTGGAATCTCGCCTGATGTTTGGCATGGTGCCAGGACTCGAATCTACGTTCAAGATCTGTGCTGCCCTGGGCGACCCGCAAAAGGCTTTCCGCACTGTTCATGTGGTGGGAACCAACGGGAAAGGCTCCTGCAGCTATTACCTTTCGGGAATTTTGCAGGCCCACGGAATCAAGACGGGGCTTTTTACCAGCCCCCACCTGGTAAACTTGCGGGAACGCATCCGCGTGAACGACATGACCATAGGCGAGGCTGACCTGGATCGGCTTTTGTTGCAGGTGAAGGCTGCCGCAGAGTCGGTTCATGTGGAGCCGACGTTCTTTGAAGTCTTGACGGTGGTCTGTTTCTTGTATTTTCGGGAGCAGGGCGTGCAGGTGGCCGTGCTGGAAGCGGGCATGGGAGGCCGTCTGGACTCTACTGCTGTCGCCTGCGGGAATATTGCCGTGGTTACCAGCATCGGGCTGGAACATACGGAGATTCTGGGTTCTACGGAAAGCGCCATACTGCGGGAGAAGATGGGGGTGCTGTCGCATGAGGCCGCGAGGCCTGATGTCATTGCGAGGAACGCCAGTGACAAAGCAATCTCTAGTGAAAGAGTCTATGTAGTCGGTGGATTGTCCACAGACCTTCTGCAAGAGGCTTGGGATTACGCCGCCAACCTCGGTGCAGAAATTCTAGTGCCGGGGATCCGCGAAGACATTGAGCTGCCCAACCTGGGACACCATTACGTAGAGAATGCTAGTCTTTCTATGGAGGCGGCGAGGCTCTTGCTAGAATCCGATGCCTCTGCTGTGGGTCGATCCGCGGCGGGCCGCTACGATGACAAGCTTGCCCTAAAAGCCTTGAAGACCCGCTCTTGGCCTGGCCGCATGCAACTGCTCAAGGATGCGGGTGGGACCATCCGCTACATCTTGGACGGTACCCATAATTCTCACGCGGCCCGCCGCTTGGCAGAAACTCTGGAAAAGAACTTTCCCGGTCAGAAGTTCCCCTGCGTCTTTGGCGCCCTCAAGGATAAGGACGTAGATGAGATGCTCAAGCTTTTGGCTCCCAGCGTGTCGGAGTGGCACTTGGTTCGCACTCCCTACGAGCGTTTTCGGGAGCCCGAGGAAATTGCGGCTATTCTTGAAGGGCTTGGTCAGAATCTACATGATAGGGGAGGTCATTGACCTGCTGAAGGCTGACTTTGAAGAACTTGCCTTTTTCCGCGGCCTGACAAAAACCACCAACGAACACCGGTAGCGGGTTACACGAATTTGTCATCCTCGTGATTCCTCTTGTCATCCTCGCGACCTTCCTTGTCTTCCCCGACTTGGTCGGGAATCTCCCGTCCATCCCATTGTCACCCCGGGCTTGTTTTTAACAAATCTTTCCCTCGATGTGTATCTTCCCTCGAGAACAGATTCATTTCATTCGACTGTTCTCTCGGGAAACACACATCTCGGTCAAAAAACAAGCGTTGGCTTTGGCATACAAGTGCTTTTTCGGGTAAGAATATTTACTATAGGTCCGAGCAGTTACAACAGGCGGAAACTCTTGTGACTGTTAGTCCCTGCGAGTTTCCCCCGAGATGTCATCCTCGCATCCACCCCTATCACCCCGGTCCCTCCTACTTGTCATCCCCGACTTGGTCGGGGATCTTGTCATCCCCGACTTGGTCGGGGATCTCCCCTCATTCCCCGCATTTCACTGCACCTTCATTTGGCATTCCCGAAAATTTTATATAGATTACAGACAAACAACCTTCTCAAAAGGATTGGACATGAAAAAGATTTTCCTTGACGTCACATTTGCGACCCTGTGCGCCGCATTGCTCGCCGCCTGCGGTGGTGACAGCGGTTCGAGTGCTGACAGTTTAGATGAATCGTCAAGTTCCAGTGAAATGGATGGTGCTGAGTCTAGCGATTCCGAAGATCTAAATTCCAACGGCTCCGAAGGTAGCGAAGGTAATTCGTCTAGCGCTTCCGAAGGCGTGGAAGGCTCTTCTGCAAGTGTTCCTGGCGGCAGCAGCGACGCCAGCGCCTACGACGTGGTCATCGGCACGCTTACCGACTCCCGCGACGGACAGACCTACAGGACCGTGAAAATCGGTGGCCAGATGTGGATGGCCAAGAACTTGAACTACGAGACGGATAAAAGCTGGTGTTACGACAACGACCCAGCCAACTGTGCCAAGTACGGCCGTCTTTATACCTGGGCTGCGGCCATGGACAGCGTGGGCGAGTGGAGCACGAGCGGCAAGGGCTGCGGCTATGGCAAGACTTGTAGCGTCGCTTCGGCGGGCTCAGCGACCTTGGTGCGGGGCGTCTGCCCCAAGGGCTGGCACCTGCCAAGCCATGATGAATGGGTGGCCCTGTTCACGGCGGTGGGAGGCTCTTTTACGGCGGGTTCCAAGCTCAAGTCCCAGACTGGCTGGACGGCGTATAGCGACATTCCCAACGAGGATGCCTTCGGGTTTTCGGCGCTTCCTGCCGGCTGCAGGAACGGCAATGGGGGTTACTACGACGAGGGCAACAACGCGATCTTCTGGAGTTCTTCCGAGTACGATGGCTACTACGCGTACTACATGCTTTTGACCTACGACGGCGACCTTGCGAACCTGAGCTACAACGACAATAACCTCGGGTTTTCTGTTCGTTGTCTCAAGGACTAGGGCGCAAGCCGAAGGCTAGCGCCGGGGCTAGCACGCGTGCGTGCAACCCTCACGAAAGCCACCAACGAACACCGGTAACGCCTACAAATCAAACAAGTCTGCGTGTGTTCCCGTGCGGGTTAATTCAAGAATGAGCAAATTCTCTTTCTTCTGATAAATTAGCAACCAGTCGGGGCGTATATGTAGTTCGCGATGCCCTTCCCATTTCCCATTCAGAGCATGGTCGTGTAAACGTTCCTCTAGCGGTTCATCGTTAGCGAGCTTTGATACAATGGAGTATAATTCCTCCATATCGTAGTTTCTTTTCTTCGCTCGTTTGATGTCCTTTTTGTATTGAGATGTCCACTGGATTTGATAGGGTGGGTTTTTCTCTACCACTTTCTCATCTCCTGAATGGCTTCGTTGAGGGTATAGGTTTTAACTTTCGAGGGGTCTCGCTTATATTTCTCAATCAGTTTATCACCCTCTTCCATCGCCTTGATGGTCTCGCGGTTAGGACGGTCAATGCCTATTTCGAAAGGGATTCTACCTTCGCGCAGAACTTGCTTGGTGAACACGTTGTAGAGGCCGGAAATAGTCATTCCGACTTTTTCACAGAAATCGGCGATTCCCTTTTTGTCTTCATCGTCCAGTGTGATTGTCAAGTTGGCCATTTTTTACCTCGTTTGTGTGAAAATTGTGTGTGATTATGTGAAATATACATAAAAATCACATGAAAGTCAATGTAATTGAAGTGATAATTGGCGGCTTCGAAATAGCTTAGGGCTACACGAACTCTACCACGAGTTGCTTGCCGAGAGCATGGGCTAGCTTGTAGAGGGTTTCTACAGACGGTGATCCCTTGGGCGTTTCAAAGCGTTGGTATGCCTGCGGGGTGATGTTGGCACGACGTGCCACCTCGCTTTTCTTTTGACCTCTGCGGGCTTCAAATAGTTTGTATGCGATTTCGATTCGCGGGGAAAGTTCCACAGGATAAAGCCCTTTGTCGGAATCGGGCATGGTCTTGGGGAGAATCATCGTGTTGCCGAGATCCAGGTCGCATTCCATAGCGCCGTCAAGGGCGTCCTTCGCTTGCCTAAGAGCCTCCTCTTGCGTGTCGCCGAAGGCGTTCACGTTGGGCAGGTCGGGGAAAGAAACCACGAAGCCCATGTCTTTATCTTTCTCAATTCTTGCAGCGTAATTCATGGTTTGCCTCTATTGATCAAATTGTTTCAAGATTCTCTTGAGATAGACTCCTTCTATCTCGTGCTTGTTTCTTTGTATCGGAACAGGGCGTTTGCCTTGCTTCACGAAAATGTGATGGTCGCCGCTAATTCGCCCTAGTTTCCAACCTCTTTCCTTGGCATAATCGCATATTTCTTTAAACTTCATAGATTAAAATACAATAAATTTATTTATTTGTCAATAAATAAATTTAATCATACCTCCGTTTTTAAGGTGTCCTCTGTATAAGACGGAGATATAGGCCGAAAAGAGCCTTGTAAAGAAACTTTTTACGGGAAAAGAATAGTTCTTTTTAAAATGTTAGACAAATCTGTTTTTTTTTCTTACATTCCGGCGTAAGCAAATTACAATCTTACGGAGAAAATTATGAGAAAACAGTTCAGTATGTCGCTTAAGAGCCGTGTCATTGCGAGCACCCTTGGGTGCGTGGCAATCTCTTTCCCGCTGTTCCTTACCGCTTGTGGCGACGAGACTACCAATGTCACCGAAACCACGGGTATGACCCTTGTAGAAAAAGGGGCCAAGATGCCCAACTGTACTGCCGATAATGCCGGCCAGATGGTTTACTCTACGGACTCTGCTGCAGCGTTCTTCTGCGCCGATGGCAAGTGGCAGTCCCTGAAGGGCGAAAAAGGTGAACAGGGTATCCAGGGCGAACAAGGTCCGCAGGGTGAACCCGGTGAAGGTAAGCAAGGGCCCAAGGGTGAAGACGGTATTGGCACCAAGGGTGATCCCGGTGCGGCAGGCAAGTCTTGCACCGCCCAAAAGTTGACAAGCGGCAATGGTTACAAGATAGTGTGCGGTGGCGACTCCGTGGGCGTGGTGCTGGACGGCTCCGAAGGTCAGTCCGCTTACGAACTCTCGGGCACGACACTCTCCGAAGCCGAATGGATTGAATCGTTGAAGGGATCAAGTTGCAAAATCGCAAATGACGAGGACGGTACCGTTACAATTCAATGCGGTGAAGGAACAAATGTTACGGAGGCAGTCCTTTACAAGGCTGTATGCGGAAACGAACCTTATGATCCGACAGAAAAATTCTGCGATACTCGAAACAACAGGATTTACAGGTTTGTGACTATCGGCACGGGCGCGAAATCCCAAATTTGGATGGCCGAAAACTTGAATTACAAAACCCAAACAGGTAGCGCCTGTTATGAAAATGATGCCACAAAATGTGCTAAATACGGCAGACATTACAATTGGTCCACGGCTATTTCGGCATGCCCCGCAGGGTGGCATTTGCCAAGTCAAGCAGAATTTGAAACTTTGATTGAAAACGCTAAGGGAAGCGGAAGTCTTGAAGATGCATCCAAGGCATTGAGGGCAAAAACATGGAATTATACGGAGGCATGTGGTAATGTTGCGGGCAATGATACCTATGAATTTACAGCTCTCCCTGCGGGATCAATTGCGTCAGATGATACTGACGATTCTTTTGGCGAAGATGAGCAGACTTATTTTTGGTCTAGCACTGAAAACGATGCCGAAAATGCGGCTATGTTGACGATTGCTTGCTCGATAGGTACAGACGAGAATTGGGAAAAATATCGCTATTTCTCCGTCCGTTGCGTAAAGGACGCCGAATAATCCGTAACAACAACCGAACGGTTTGAAAAAAAAGCCTGAAGTTCATAAAAGACTTCGGGCTTTTTCGTTGGTGTGAAAAGCTGATGCCGCATCGGTGTGCGGCATGACATGAGGGTGCGGGGTGTTAGGGGCGGAGCCCCTAGGAGAGGGGGTAGGCAAAGACTTGCCCTAGATTCTTCGACTCCACTTCGTTTCGCTCAGAATGACACGGGGCAAGGCTTTGACGAGGGGGAGGCTTCCCCCTTTATACCGCTAGGATTTTGCTTCTGCAGTCTTTGCGGCTTTCTTCTGCTTTACGATTAGCACGATAAGCCAAATGAGGCCGGTCAAAATCATGAGGCTGCAGAGCGTCTGGCCGCGGCTCATGCCGAACAGGTCCACACGGCCCAGGTGCGCGTCGGGCATGCGGAAGAACTCGATGAAGAACCGTGCGATGCCGTAGCCCATCAGGTACAGGCAAGGCATCTTATCGTAGAGAATGGGAATGCGACGCAGGTTGTACAGCGCTACGAACAAAAGAACGCCCTCGAAAACCATCTCGTAGAGCTGGCTCGGGTGGTGTAGCACAGGCGGGGTCACCATGCTGTCTTTTGCCAGCGGAAACCACATGCCGATGGGGCTAGTGGTCACTTCGCCGAAGAGTTCCCCGTTGATAAAGTTGCCGTAGCGTCCCCAGGTGTAGGCCAGCGGCGCCAGCAAGAAGCACAGGTTCAGGGTTTTCCACAGGTCCATCTTGTTGCGCTTGATGCCGATGATGGTAAAGATGGTGCCAAGGATTAGCCCCCCGTGGTAACTCATGCCCGAGATGCCCACGAAGTGCCCGTTGCTCATGGGTAGCAGGATTTCGGTGGGGTTAGAAAGGTAGTAGTCTGCCTTGTAGAAGAACACGTAGCCCAGGCGTGCGCCGATGATGATGCCCGCGATAATCCAGGTGAACAGGCTGTCGAACTGCTCCTTGGTGTAGCCCAGGTTCTCTTTCTTGTTGATGTGCAAAAGGGTGAGGTAGCCCGTGGCGAAGGCGAAAATGTACATGATTCCGTACCAGCGCACGGGGAAACTCCCCAGCGTAAATGCGGTTCCGTCGAAGTATGTGGGAATCAGGTTCCACCAGGACAAATCCATGCTAGTTTCCTTTCTTGGTGTTCAAATTCTGGTGCGCCCAGTAGTTCATGATCATGGCGGCCACCTGGGTGGCGGGCTGGCTGCGCACCTTTTGCAAGTCGTGAATCTGCAAGATGACCACTACGATGGCCTTCGGGGTCGTGCCCGTCTAGGGAGCCGGTCTTTCCGCCGATGTCCAGAGCGTTGTAGTTCTTGCGGGCCATGTTGCGGGTAGAAATCTGCTTGCGGGCGGTACCGTTGGTAATAGAGCGGATCATGGCCTGACGAAGCCCGAAGTAGGTGTTCTCGCTGAAGGAGCCTGCGTCCAGGGCGATGCGGCTCTTAGGGGCGTAAGGCGAAAGGTTTGCCGCCCAGGGAATTTCCAGGGGCTTCTTTGCCAGAATGGCCCGGACCTGTGCCGCTGCCAAAAGTGGCGTCAGGGTGGTGGATTCCGTAAAGCCACAGCTTACCTCGGCAAGTCCGTAACCCGAGTCGGGAGGCGTATAGCTGGAGCGTCCGGGGATGCCGCTTGGGAAGTTCATGTTGTAGCCCAGTTTCTTGGCGGCTTCTTTCAGTTTGCCGGCCCCTACGTTCATGCCGATGAGGGCAAGAGGCGGGTTTGCGGACATGGCGTAGGCGTCTTGCAGTTCGATGGTTGGGCCCGTGTAGTTTTCCTTGACCCGTAACTGGTTCTTGTACAGCGTGTGGTAAGAGCCGATCATGGGGATGGGGGTGTTCAGGGAGTAGCGCTTGCTGTCCATGGCGGCGGCGATGGTGATAGTCTTGGCCAGCGATGCGGCGGGGAAGGTGTTCTTCACGAAAAAGTCCGGCGTGCTCTGGACCTTTTCGTCTTTGCGTTCGCCCCAGGCGATAATCTCGTTGGTCTGCACGTCCACCACCAAGATGACGCCGTACATGGGCTTGAAACGGCGGAGCATGTTGTCGATTTTTTCGGCCAGGAACACGTTTTTCTGGGCCTTGATGTGGGTGGAGTCGATGACCTCGATTTCGGGCGGGACTTCTGGCGTGACCGCTGCGGTGACGGTGGCCTGTGTGTTGGCCAAGTCTTCGGTCTTTTGCTCGGTGGTGCTTAGGGGCGTCCCCTCTGCCATGGCGGTCTCTAGGTCCAGGGCTCCCGAGTCCGTAGCGGCACTGTCGTTGACGGGGTTATTGGCTGTGTCACTTGTGGAATCGATGGCGGCGACGGGTGTCTCCGGTGTTTCGGGAAGCTTTGCTTCTTGCTTTTTGCCTCCTCCAAAAATGCAGGAGCCTATCATGAAGCATAGGGTAGCGAATATTCCCAGGGCGATGATGCGGTTGCGAAGCCGTTGGGCGTAGGGCAGGGGTTCCTTGGGCAGCATGGGCGTTCTATATTAAAGGGATTCCTTGAAGATGGTCTTGCGGTAGTAGGCCAGTTCGGCGATGCTTTCCCGGATGTCGTCCAGGGCCTGGTGCTTTTCCTGCTTCTTGAATTCGGGCAGGTCGGGGTACCAGCGGAAGGTGAGTTCCTTGATGGAGCTGACGTCCACGTTTCGGTAGTTGAGC
>CACZII010000039.1 GCA_902781185.1 Fibrobacter succinogenes | reverse complement strand
CTGGTGACCGCCGCTGCGACCCAGGCTATCGGTCAGCCCTGCCGCGTGACCGCCTACAGAAACATTAACTCCCCTGCTTGGACGATTGTCAAGTAAGGTAAACTTTTAAAACTCAACAGGCTTAAAGCCAGGAAAAATCAAAATGAAGAAAACAGTCCGTATCAGTTTCGAAGGCAAGACCTACGACGTCGAAGTAGAAGTTCTTGATTCCGCCGCCGCTGCAGCTCCTGCTGCCGCCCCGGTTGCCGCAGCCCCCGCTGCCGCTCCTGCCGCTGCCCCCGCCGCTGCCGGTGGTACCGAAGTGAAGTGCCCGCTGGCCGGTTCCGTGTTCAAGCTGAAGGTCAAGGTTGGCGATAAGGTTGAAGCCAACCAGGAAGTGGCTATCATCGAAGCCCTCAAGATGGAAAACCCGGTGGTGGCTCCTTGCGCCGGTACCGTGAACTCCATCTCCGTCAAGGAAACCGATACCGTCGTCGACGGTCAGACCCTCATGACCATTGCCTAAGAGGTACAGTTAAATGAGTTCACTCCTGCAATCGGTCGTTGAGTTCGCAGGCGACACCGGATTCACATACGTCACCGGACCCATGGTGATCATGTGGATTGTGAGTTTCGTCCTGATGTACTTGGCGATTGTCAAAAAGTACGAGCCGCTTTTGTTGCTGCCGATTTCTCTCGGTGCTCTAGCGGTGAACATCCCCAGTGCGGGATTCTACGATGGTGGCTGGAGCATCGAGGGTATGTTTACCCCGACGGCCGGCCTCTATTACTACATCAGCCAGGGTATCCACCTGGAACTGTTCCCGCCCATCATCTTCTTGGGCGTGGGCGCCATGACGGACTTTGGACCGCTTATCGCTAACCCGCGTACACTGCTTCTCGGCGGTGGCGCTCAGTTCGGTGTGTTTGCGACCATGTTCTGCGCCGTGGCTTTCGGTGGCTTTACTCTCGGTGAAGCGGCTTCTATCGGTATCATTGGTGGTGCCGACGGTCCGACCTCCATCTTCACTGCAAACAAACTAGCAAAGCACCTCATCGGACCTATCGCCGTGGCGGCTTACACCTACATGGCTCTGGTTCCGCTGATTCAGCCGCCTATTATGCGCCTGATGACCAACGACAAGGAACGCAAGATCCGTATGAAGGCTCTGCGCCAGGTGTCTAAGGCTGAACGTATCGTGTTCGCCGTGATGGTGATGATCGTGTGCATCTTGGTGGTGCCCGATGCTTCTGCCCTTATCATCATGCTCATGCTCGGCAACATCTTCAAGGAAGCCGGTGTTGTGGAACGTCTCGTGAAGACTTCTTCCAACGAACTCATGAATATCGTGACAATCTTCCTCGGTACTTCCGTGGGTCTCACCATGTCTGCTGACATCTTCTTGAAGCCGCAGACTCTTATGATTATCGCTATGGGCGTTGTGGCCTTCGGTTTCTCGACCGCTGCTGGCCTGTTCCTCGCGAAGATCATGAACTGGTGCTCTCCGAAGAACCCCGTGAACCCGCTTATCGGTTCTGCTGGCGTGTCCGCCGTGCCGATGGCAGCTCGCGTGTCTCAGGTGGAAGGTGCCAAGTATGACCCGCAGAACTTCTTGCTGATGCACGCCATGGGCCCCAACGTGGCCGGTGTGATCGGTACCGCAGTCTGCGCTGGGTATATGATATCTCGTTTGAGTTAAAGAGACGAGACTCTAGAAACTAAAAGACCCCGCAAAAGCGGGGTCTTTTTTTAAGGGTGGGTGACCGGACTCGAACCGACAACATCCAGAATCACAATCTGGGACTCTAACCAATTGAGCTACACCCACCGTGAGTGTGAGCCAAATATAAAAAAGCTACCCCGAATTTCAAGGGTAGCTCCTAAATTTAGCCCTTTTTTGCCATGATGCGCAGGAAGTTTTCGCGCTTGAAGTCGTTCCTGTGCTCCATGCAGAAGCGGGGGTAGACCGTCTGCTTGGGGAATACCTTGATGGTGAACTTTTCGTCGCAGCCCTCTAGGCAGCACTTGAAGGTGAGGTCCATGGCTTCCGTGTAGTTGTGGCGGAAGATGATGTTCTTGGACTCGATGCTGTCCAGGCTCTTTTTCTGCTTCTGGCGCTGCTTGATGTCACGGTGCAATTCGCAGTACTTGGCGATGGGGTGGCCCCAGAATTCGCGACCGCAGCCAGGTTCCTGGCAAATCTTGAGCTTGATGCGCTTTTTCTTTTTGTACTTGGGTAACTGCATAGTTTCTCCACAGGCTTGCTAGCCATTGTGGTGGAAAGATAGCAAAATTTTATTTGCTAGGCCTTTTTGGGACGAAAAAAGCGTCTATAACGGTAAAGGAGCTTTTTACTGAGGAGGTTTTATGGCTTTTTTTTTGTCGGCGATAGTGCTGTTCTTGTGTGGGTGTACCTGGGTTTCCGACGAGGGGGAAGGGGAGGTGCCTCTGCGTGTGACGGTGTTTGATGTGGGGCAGGGACTTGCTGTGCTGCTGGAATACGACGGTCGGTATGGTCTCTACGACAGTGGTCCTGATTCGGCGGGGGTGGCGGACAGCCTTCGGGCACGTGGTGTTGAAGAGCTGGAATGGGTGGTGCTGAGCCACAACCATCGGGACCATGTAGGCGGGTTTGTGGACGGGCGTTTGGACGATGGTGCGAACGGTGCGGATTCCGAGAAGTCGCCGGTCCGCATAAAGCGCCTTTTCGTTGGGCCGGACACCGCTGGAGGGATCTGGCGGGACAGTGTGCTGTACGTGGCCCACAAGCGTGGCATTCCGGTGGACACGCTGGTACGTGGTGACGTTGTACAACTCGGGTCGGCGGGCGGCTCGTTGTCAGCGGAAATGCCCGACATCCGGGTGATGTGGCCGCCGGACTATGAAACGGTGGACGGCAACCATGGAAGCGTCGTTTTGCAAGTTTCATGGGGAGCGGGTTCGGCCCTCTTGACGGGGGACCTAGACAGTTTGGGTGAGCGGGAACTTCTAGAACTGTCGCCGACCCTTTCGGCGGACCTGCTCCAGGTGGGGCACCATGGGTCGGCGGGCAGCAGCGGACTTGCATTCCTTGCGCAGGTCATGCCAGAGTATGCGGTGGCAAGCGTGGGCGATGGAAACCCTTATGGGCATCCGACGGAGTCTGTCGTGCAGAAGCTAAGGTATGTGCTGGGCGACTCCCTTCGGTTTTTCCGGACGGACCGGGACGGGAGCGTCAGCTTCGTTTTGGAGCAAGGTGTAGGCACGTTTTTGGATAAGCAGCCTAATAAGTGACGAGCGAAAAAAGTTACTATTGCCCCATGTTGCGTTTTTTGTGTTTGGCGTTAGCCCTGCTGCTAGCTTCGTGCGCTTCACTCGTGGAAACGAAACGGCAGCTGGACATAGATTCCGTAGAGACTAGGGCTACTCCGTCTCCGGAGTTCCGCGGTGCGGGTATGTATGTTGACAATAGTTCCATTGTTCTGGAAGGTCATGTGACTTACCGCAATGAGCTGGATGCAGAACCGGCAAAGGGAAAAAAACAGGAAGACTACAGCCTCGTCTACAATCTCGGGAATACGCCCATTGAAGGAGCCTTCAGCGTATTGTTCAAAGGAGAGGGGCCTTTTCTCAAAATAACGACTGGAGCGGACTATTTCCCTTTCGTGGGATTAATCTTTGGTGTGAATACGAAACGCTTTGAAGCGGGCGGGTTTATCTTTGACCACTTCTGGGACCGGACCTACCGTATCAAGGGAACCATGTACGAGGAAACCTTCCATTACTCCGGAAGCTCGCGCATTGAATGTATGTGGGATAATTCTTATTGCAAGCTTGATTCTGTCGAAAAAAGTAAAAGGGATGTCGACTACGAGGAGTTCCTGATGACCCATCATTACGGGTTGGGCCTGTTTGCCTCTGTGTTCATTGGGGACTTTGTCCTGGAGTATTCCGGCAGTTTTTACACGGTGAGTATAACGGAAGAACCTGAAGTCGAAGAGGTAAAGCTCGGCGATGATTGGCCGTTAGTGACGACACAACGCATTTCGTTTGGTTACAACTTCACTCCGAACTATTCTGTCCGGTTTGGCGGTATCCATGTGGCCGGCGACTTTGACGGATCCTACTGGGCGCTGTCCGCCGATTTTACCTACAGGTTTTTTATCCCGAAAAGAAAAAAGGCGCGTCGTGCAGGGGACGCGGAGGCTCCTTAGTCCCTAAATCCGATGCGGGCCTGGAAATGGCACTTGGTCATGTCGGCCGCGTTCATGCCGAAAATATAGGCATGGTGGTTGGTGTTCTTGAACCGCACCAGGTTCACCTTCTCGCCCAGCGGAATCTGCTGGATGTAGTTCATTTGTATGGAACGGATGCCGCGGTCCTTGATTTCTTCCTTGCTGAGCACGTCGGTAACCCAGTCTACGTAACGGCAGTGATTTACGTGCTGGTTCATGTCCAGGTCGCTGTAGTGGGCGGTCTCCTGCTGCACCACTGCGGGGTCGATGCTGGGGTCCAGAATGTCCATCATTTCGGGCAGGGCGTTCTTGCCCGGGAAAAGCGGGATGGGGTAAGGGCTGTTGGCTGGATTCTCGGACTTGCCTGTTTTCAGGTTTACCAGTAACCACGACGATGTGGCCTGGGCGATGGCGTTTCCGCGGGCATCCAAAATGGAGTAGTCCTTAAGGCACACCTTGTCCTTGTAGAATTCCTTGGCCCAGGTGGAAATGCTAATCTTTTCGCCCCACACGGGAACGTGGAGAATCCTGAGTTTGATGCGGGTGATGACCGTGGTGTAGCCCGCCTTCATCATTTTCCAGAGCCCGAATCCGTTCATCTCGGCGTCGGCGATGGCGGTCTCTTCCATGAACAGGAAAAGGTTGGACAGTTTCAGTCGGCTGTGCAGGTCACAATCGGAAAAGCGGACTTCGAATTCCTTGGTAGTGATTTCAGGTTCCATAGGTTCCTCGTGGCAAACGCTTGCTCTATAAAAATGTATAATTTTTGCGTATGGATGAATTTCAGTTCCGACCCAGTTTTGAACAGTTGCCCGCTTTCAAGTCCTTCGAAGGGACCATTCGGCTGCCGGGCTCAAAGAGCATCACGAACCGAGCCTTCTTGATTTCGGCCCTGGCGGCGGGCGAGACCCGGCTGCATAACCTGCTCAAGAGTGACGATACCCGCTACATGGGCGAGGCCCTCCAGAAGTTGGGCGTGAAGATTGATTTTTCGGATGATTTCTCGGAAGCGGTGGTTTCTGGAAATGTGGGCCCTATCGATGCCCCCACAACCCCAGACGGCACCTCTGCAAAACTTTTCCTCGGTAACGCCGGCACGGCCATGCGCTCCCTGACGGCTGCCCTGACGCTTGGTCACGGGGAGTTTTCCCTGATGGGCGAGGAACGCATGCGCGAACGCCCCATTCTGGACTTGGTGGAAGCTCTCCAGAGCTTGGGTGCGGACATTTCGTACATGGAAACAGAAGGTTACCCGCCGGTGCATATCAAGGCTAACGGCCTTAGGGGCGGAACGGTCAACGTGCGCGGGAACATTTCTAGCCAGTACCTGACAGCTCTTTTGATTTGTGCCCCTTATTGTAACGCAGCTTTACATATACACGTAGAGGGCGAACTTATCTCGGTGCCCTACGTGCTGTTGACCCTTGACGTAATGAAGCGTTTCGGGATAGAGGTCAAGCACGAAGGGCTTACCGATTTCTACGTGCCCAAGGGTGTTTACCAGAGTCCTGGAGACTATACCGTCGAAGGCGACGCCAGTTCGGCCAGCTATCCTCTGGCCGCCGCCGCCATCTCGGGAGGCTGCGTCAAGGTTCTGGGTATGGGCTCTGAAAGTATCCAGGGAGACCTAGCCTTTGTGCATGTTCTGGAACGCATGGGCGTACAGGTGACCCTTGGCCCCGACTGGGTGGAATGCAAAGGCCCCAAGGGCAAGCTGAAGAGCCTCGGGGAATTCAACGCTGTAGAAATTCCGGATGCCGCCATGACGCTTGCGGTGCTTGCGCTTTTTGCCGACGGCCCTATGACCATTACGGGAATCGCCAGCTGGCGTGTGAAGGAGACAGACCGCATCGCTGCCATGGCGGCGGAACTCCGCAAGGTGGGCGCCGAAGTCCGTGAATCTATGGATTCCATCACGGTGACGCCGCCACAGGCACTCCAGGGAGCTTCTATCGAGACTTACAACGACCATCGCATGGCCATGTGCTTTAGCCTGGTGTCCCTGGGCGGCGTGCCCATCAAGATTCTGGACCCGGCCTGCGTGAACAAGACATACCCGAGCTTCTTCGAGGACTTTAAGCGTTTCGCCAAATGAGCAGGTCGTTGAGAAATATTTTCGTGGTGTTGGCGCTTGCCCTGGCTGGTGTTGCGTGGGCCGCGGGTTCAGGCGTGCCTGGCGACGATACCCTTTCGCTTTGGGTCATGGATAACGGTCTTGGTTCTCAGAAGGCCATTACCCGAATCGTGAAGAAGTTCCATCGCGAGACGAAGATTCCGGTGAGCATCCGCTTTCTGAACTGGGGCGAGGCCTTCGCTGAAATTTCAAGTGCGCTGGCCTCGGGAAGCGCAGCCTCGGGAAGTGCGGCCGGTCCGGATGTTTTGCAGTTGGGCTCTACTTGGGTTCCCTACTTCGCCTCGTCGGGAAATCTTCAACCCCTTGATCCGTACCTGGAACAGGTCGGTGCGACCCGGTTCTTTGAGGAAAGCTTCAAGGCAGCCCGTGTAGCTCATGATACCTTGGTGTATTCATTCCCCTGGTTTGTGGATGTAAGAGCCTTGTACGCCAACGAAAAACTTTGGAAAGAACTTTCTCTCCAAAAAGAAGAAGTGGATTCCTATCCGGAATTCTTGGGCGTGCTTCGGGCTTTTGCCAAAAAGGATTCTACTGTGGCGCCCTTCGCTCTGCCCGGAAAGGGCGACTGGACAGGCCCGCAGCACATGGCGCCGTTCATCTGGAGCTTTGGCGGGGATTTTCTGGTGAAGGATTCCGCCGGTTATCGCAGTGCCCTGCTGGATTCTGCCACTCTTGCAGGACTTGCTTATTACCTTAGAATTTTCGGTGACCGAGCCTTATCGCCCTACGGCCTGGACGAAAATTCCGTACAGAACACGGAACGCTTTATCAGGGGCGGACAGCTGGTACTGTACGGTACTTCTGAAATTATCCGTCAGATAGAAATGGAAAGCAAGGACGGTGGCCTGAAGGAGGCTCCCATCGCTGAAGCCGGTGTTGCCATCGTGGAGCCTCTGGAAGGCGACAAGGGGATTGTTTCTTTCGTAGGCGGAAGTCACCTAGTGATGCCCAAGTTGCATAAGGCTTCTGCTGAAAAATTGCTCTGTTACCTGCTGCGGGCCGACAATATGGATGCCTACACTCGCCAGGTAGGATTCTTGCCTGCTGACGAAAGCATTGTGAACATCTGGGACAAGGATGCTCGCTATTCCAAGATTATCGAAACTATGAAGAACGGGAAGTCCTTCCCGAACATTCCCGAGTGGGTGGCCATCGAGGGAATCTTGATTGAGTTTTCCAATGCCTTGGGCGACGTGCTTAGGGAATCTTCTTCGCTTTCGGCTGCTGAAGACCAGGTGGTGGAACTGTTCTGGAAAACTCACCAGAAAATCAACCAGTCCCTAGGCTATACTGAAACGCTTTCCAAATCTAGCGCAGTTTCCCGCATTAAGGAACAGCTGCTTGCGCCCGTAGAAGAGGTGGTTCCCGAGTCTATGGCGACTCCGGCTGAAGAGCAGGGTGGCTCGATTTTGGTCTTTATTTTGGTGGTCGTGATTGCGGCGGTAGCTGCTGTAGGCGGCATGGCACTGTCTATGCTTATCCGGAAGAGGTAGCGTTATGATGTTTTTCCGTAGCCTTCTTTTCTGTGCCTTTGCAGTTTCGCCCCTGTTTGCCTATCTGGACTTGGCACCTTACCAGACCTTCGTGGATTCTGTGGTGCCGGGTTCTCGCTTGGGAATTTCTATACGGTCCGTGCAGAGCGGTAAGGAACTGGCGAACATTCGTGGCGATGAGAAGTTCACTCCGGCCAGCACCCTCAAGACATTGACTACGGCGACAGCCCTTCATTTTTTACCGCTGGACTATGCGCCGGAAACGAAAATTTCCCTGATGGGAAGTGTCCAGCAGAAAAAGTTTTTGGGTTCTGTCCAGATTCGTGGCGAAGGGGACCCGAACTTCTCGGGACGCTACTATGCGGACCCGTTCCATATGATTGATGCCATGGTGGATTCTATCCATGCACTTGGTGTGGACACCATCCGTGGAACCATCGATCTGGATACGGGCTTTTATGATGGCCCCTGGAAGGCGGAACATTGGCGCAAGAATTTTTACGATGCCTGGTATGGCGCCGAAATCGCCCCACTAGACTTCAACGACAACTGCACCATGATCCGCTTCAAGCCCGGCGAAAAGGAAGGGGATTCGGCTATCGTTTCGATTCTGCCCGACGTAGGTTATGTGACGGTGAAGAACGACCTGAAGACGGTGCCGGGAAAGAAGAAGAAATGGACTTGGGCTCTGGACCCTGTAAAGTCTGTCATTACTCTGGGCGGAACGATCGGGCAGGATGTGGATTCGGCGAGCCTGGTGCTTCCCATTCGAAATCCCGTGGGATACTTCCGGGCGGCATTCCTGTACATGCTCAAGGAGAACGGCATTACCTTCGTAGAAGACCCCCTTGTTCCCCAGGGCATTGAGATTAAGCGGTTCATCTTTTCGGCGGCGCCTTTCTTGAGTATTCTGGATGAAATCAATCAGCGTAGCCAGAACTACCACGCTGAGAGCCTTTTCCGCAACATGGGCGGCAAGATTCTCGGCAAGGGCAACGTGGAGAACGGCAAGAAGCTGGAGGAGAAGTTCCTTTCGGAAATAGGCCTGAGCTTCGAGGATTACGAGGTTTGGGACGGCAGCGGTCTTTCGCCTAAGAACAAGCTGAAACCCTCTGTAGAGACGGAGCTTTTAGCGAAGATGGCGCGGCACCCGAGAAAGGATTTTTACATCAACAGTTTCGCGGGCCCCAAAATCGGTACGGGCAGCAAGCGCATGGTAGACCTAAAGTACCCCTGGCTCACCCGCTTCAAGACGGGGTTCATCGGCGAGGCCCACGGTCTGGTGGGTTATGTGTTCCCGATGGATGGCGACACCCTGACGGTGGCCATGTACCTGAATGAGACGGGCAAGAACAAGGACGCCACTCTGAAGGATGTGCTGGATACCCTTTGGATGCGCCTTGTGTATGCCACCAACGACAACTACGCCTCTCTTCTGAAGATGAAGGAGATGTGGCTTGGCGCCCAGACCATTCGCGGACTGGATGCTCGCTTGGAATACTTCTCTCGCAAGATGCAGGGAATCCCTTACCTGCTTGGCCCCATGGGAGAGAGCTACCTGGATTCCATCGAGACCAAGCCCATTGTCTATATGGATTCTGTGGATTGTGTGACCTACATTGAGCATGCCCTGGCCATGGCTCTTGCCACTAGTGAGGATTCCCTTTTCAAGGTGCTGCAGAATATCCGCTACAAGGATGGCGTTATCGATTACAGCCACCGTAAGCATTACTTGCTGGCTGATTGGGCAAGCGATACAAGATTTATTCGCAAGCTCCCCATGCCGGGCGATACGACCGTGGTCAAAACCATCGGCAAGAATGAGTTTTTCAAGAAGAAAAAGCTGAAGTACCTGGTGGATGGCAAGGAATCTGCAGACCCTGCGGTGGAAATCCGTTACTTACCTTACGACAAGGCCGTTGAATGGGCCGGTAAGGTTTACGAGGGTCCCATGAAGGTGTTGGGCGTTGGACTTGTGGCTCCCATGGAAAACTTGGATGCCACTCATACGGGATTTATGGTGCTTACCCCTGGCGAGTTGCCCATGTTCCGACATGCTGCTTACAAGAAGCAGGTGCTGGAAATTCCCTTCAAGGAATACCTGGAAGGCCGCAGCAAGGCCAAGCTGCCGGGCGTTGCCTTCTTTGAATTCGTGAAACCTTAATCGTTGTAGTTTAGTCGCCGTAATCAAAGGCGAGGATGGCCACCATCTCGTGGTCAGGCTTGCCTTCTGTCTCGCCGGTAGCGGCATTTTCGAAAAGGGTCCAGGCATCGGGAGCCCAGCCGTAGGCGTTCATGGTCAGTTCTTGCCCCATGGCGATTTCGGCGGCTTCCACATGTTCCCAGTGTACTGGGCCTGCAGGGGCCTTGTAGTACCGGAGCATTCCCAAGGCATCCATGCTTTCGGGGTAGTTGTCTACCAGTTGGTAAACGCAGTCCTTGTAGCTTTCGCCCTTCAGGCGTATTACGCGGAAAAGGCGCTTGCGGCCCAGGAATTTTTGCAGGTCATCTTGATGGACGTCAATCTTCCCACCTTCACCGAAAAAGACGGCCAACTCCCGGAACACCTCAGAACTCTCGTCCAGAAAGGGCGAGAGTTTCTTGATGAGGGCATTGACTTCGTTTTGGGTCATGTTTTAATTATAGATAAAAAGAACGACGATTTGCGCTTGAAAAAAGAGAATTTGCGTCAAAATGCAATTTATAATTAGAATTGATTAAAATTATTAAAATTATCAATTTTTATTTATAGAAAAGAAAAGGTATATTATTGGTGTAGAACAAGGAGGTCTTTATGAAGACGGCACAAAAAATATGGATTGCTCTGGTTGCTGCGGTGTCTTTGGTGTGTGCCAGTTCTGACCCGCTAGAGGCTGCCATATCGGCGTATGTCGTCGATGAATTCGGCCCGCATTATGCGCAGTCCGACGCGACTATCCCTGTTGTGAACATACTAGCGACCCAAACGACCAAGCAGGGAGAAACCCTTGCCTGGGGTTCGTTCTGGGTGTTCAATTACGAACTCCGGGGCGATACGCTGTTCTGCGTTTCAGGGGGCAATTACCCTGGGGTGGCTCACCTAAAAAAGTCTGACAAGGGAGACTATGTTGTCACGGGTATAGACGTTGTCGAAGATGGTTCCCGCTACGACAAGAGCGCCAGAAAAATCTTTGGCGAATACTATGACGAATGGGTGAAGAACATGTCAAACAACGAAACCCTCCGCGAAAACAAGCGCGCCGAGATGATTGGCGACTATGTTAAGGCGAAGGGTCTTTCGGCCAAGATGTATCAGGATTATGGCTGGGAGGCCAAACCCATTTTCCGTTAGCTACAGCACGCCGTGGCAGGTACGGCTGATAACGTCGTCCTGCTGTTCCTTTGTGAGGGACAGGAACTTGACGGCGTAACCGGAGACCCGGATGGTGAAGTTGGCGTATTCGGCCTTTTCGGGGTGGGCCTGGGCGTCCAGGAGCTTTTCTACACCGAACACGTTTACGTTCAGGTGGTGTGCACCCTGGGCAAAGTAACCGTCCATCACCGTTACCAGCTTCTGGGCCCGTTCCTCGTCGTTGTGACCGAGAGCGTTCGGGCTGATGGTCTGGGTATTGCTGATGCCGTCCAGGGCGTACTCGTAGGGAAGCTTGGCGACGGAGTTCAGCGAAGCCAGCAGGCCGTTCTTTTCGGCGCCGTAGCTCGGGTTTGCGCCCGGAGCGAAGGGGGCGTTTGCCGGGCG
>CACZII010000038.1 GCA_902781185.1 Fibrobacter succinogenes | reverse complement strand
AGCTGGCTCTCTAATACCAGCCGCCTCGCTTTCCAGAACTTTGACAAGAACCGCCTCCCGTTCATGGGATTCCACGTAATCCAGAACTTGATTAGCGAAGTCAAGGCAGAAGGAGGCAAGATTGCTCTCGCCGCCGGCGGCTCTTGCACCATCGAAGACCTGGCTGCCCTCCGCATGCTGAAGGAATCCTTGGGAGATAACGCCGAACTGTTCGGCGGCACCTTCAAGAAGGTGGGTTCTCCTGATGGCATTGCCATGAGCGGTGACCCCATGGCCAACCGCGCAGGCTTCAAGCTCATGGGTGTTCCTGACAACAACCTCGCAGACCTGGTGAAGCGTGCCGGCGAGTTCAAGCTGCTCCTGACCGTGAACCTGGATATCTTCGGCGAAGATGCCTCTCAGGCCTCCGCCCTCGAGAAGATCGTCCGCCACTGGAGCGAAGTCCAGGGTACCATGGTGAACAGCCTGAACATCCTTCAGAAGTTGAATGCCTGCCCGGTATGCCCCGAAGAAAAACTCCGTCCAGTCTACGACATGCTTTCGGAACTGGCCGGTTGCAAGTTCCAGTCTGCATCGGATGCCTTCAAGAAGGCGGGCGAGTACGCTCCCGCTCTCGCAGGCCTCTCTTACGATACCATCAAGAGTACTGGCAAACTCCTCGAAGGAGGTGAAGCATAATGGATATTATTGAATCCAAGACCTGGGTGGAATGGCTGATCACTATCGGAAAGTTCGCTTTCTGCTTTGTGCCGGTCCTTTACATCCTGTTGCTTATTCCTATGGAACGCCGTGGCGCTGGCTTTATGCAAGACCGTCAGGGCCCGAACCGTTCCTATATCAAGATTCCCTATTTCGGAAAGATCCGTTTGCTGGGATACGTGCAGAACATGTGCGACGGCACCAAGCTGTTCTTCAAGGAAATGTTTGCCCCTAAGGGGGCGAACAAGTTCCTGTACTACGTGGCGCCCGCCATTCCGTTCGCTATCGTGTTCCTCAGCCCCTGTGTGATTCCTTGGTTTGGCCCCATGGTCTTTGAATGGGGTGGCAAATCGGTCCGCATCGCGGGTTCCATCGTGGATTCCGACGTGGGCGTGCTTCTGCTGTTCGGCCTTTCTTCCCTTTCGGCATACGGCGCTGTCCTTGCCGGTTGGGCTTCTAAGTCCAAGTACAGCTTCTTGGGAGCGCTCCGTACCAGTTCCATGACTATCAGCTACGAAGTCTGCCTTGGACTTTCCATGATGGGCATCTTGCTGCTGGCGGGTTCTTTCAACCTGACCGATATCGTGAGCTGGCAGGAACACCATGCCTGGGGCATTGTGGTTCAGCCTGTGGCCTTCTTCTGCTTCTTGATTGCCAGCATCGCCGAAACGGGCCGTGCTCCCTTTGACGTGGCCGAAGGCGAACCCGAACTGGTTGCCGGTTACCATACGGAATATGGCGCCATGCAGTTCGGCCTGTTCTACATGGGTGAATACTCCCACATCTGCATCAACAGCTTCTTGATTGCGACCCTCTTCTTGGGCGGCTACTCCGTACCCTTCGTGACTACGGAAACTATGCAGGCCCACATGGGAGGCTCTCTCGCTATCCTTTGCGGAGTGCTGGCCTTCCTCGCTCTTGCGTTCCTCCACTTGATTTACCGCTATTCCGCAAAGCTCGCCAAGCGTGCCCAGTCCAACAAGCTGGAAATCTTGCAGGAATACAAGCTTTACAAGTTGATTGCCTGGGTGGCCGTTGTGGTGTTTGTCGCCCTGGGCGCCTGTGCCTGGCTGTTCTACAACCCCGCAAACTTCGTGGTGAACGGCTTTGCCGTGGGTAGCCTTGCTACCGCCGTGGGTACCGCCCTGATCCACCTGTTGGTGCTGGTGGTCAAGAGCGTGTTCTTCTGCTGGGTGTGGATCTGGGTCCGCTGGACTTTGCCTCGCTTCCGCTACGACCACGTGATGCATCTTGGTTGGAAGATTATCTTGAATATCGCCCTCATTAACCTCGTGGTGACTGCGGTCATTGCCAAACTCGTAGGGGGTAACTAATGCGCGTTATTAAACAGAAGCCCATGACCTTGGGTGAACGCCTCTACATTTTTGAGGCCATTCGCGGTCTGTGGACAACTCTCAAGCATGCTGCCCGTGGCCTTTTCTGCTACGACAGCCTGCCCACTATTTCTTACCCCGAAGGCCAGCCGGAAGTGCGTAACACCTACCGTGCCAAGCACCGCCTGATGCTGCGCCCCGATGGAACGCCCCGCTGCGTGGCTTGCGGCATGTGTGCTGCGGCTTGCCCAGCTCACTGTATCTTTATTGAGGCCACCCAGAGCGATGATCCCCGTATCGAAAAGCGGGTGATGCGTTTTGATATCGACCACCTGACCTGCGTGTTCTGCGGTCTTTGCGTTGAGGCTTGCCCGGTGGATGCTCTCCGCATGGATACCAAGGTGATTAGTCTTGAACACCGCACTCGCGACGAATTCGTGTCTAGCCTTTTCGACTTGACCAACTGGAATCCTGCTGATTACCCCGATGATAAGCAGAGCCAGATGGCTCCTGGCGGGACTTTGAACAAGCAGGCTCTGGAAACCTGGGGAATGGAGGTTAAATAATGCTCGCTCTAGTCTACTTTATTATTCTCGGGGTCATTGCCGTCGGTGCAGCTCTTTGTGTGCTGCTTTCTAGGCATCCCCTTTACGGGGCCCTTTCCCTGGTGGTCTCCATGGTCTCCTTGGCAGGCATCTACGGCCTCTTGGGTAGCCCTTTCCTGGGAGTGGTCCAGATTATGGTCTACGCGGGCGCTATCATGATGCTCGTGACCTTTGTGATTATGGTGCTGAACGGCGCCAAGGATAAGCGGACCCCCATGTTCGACGGGGTGTCCTTCTTTATCATCCCAGCGGTTATCGTTCTTGCCGCCATGGTGGGCTTTGCCCTGACGCGTGCACCTTTCGCTTTTGACTCTGCCACGGTGGTGGGTTCTGTGAAGGTGACTTCGGAGACCTTGTTCAACATGGCTTCTACGGGTCCCGGTTACTTCCTCTTGTTCGAGATAATCGGCGTGCTGTTGCTTTCGGCGATGGTGGCTGCCATATTCCTTGCCAAGAGGCACCTAGGTTCTGTGATTACTGACAATACGGAGGAGAAACACTAATGGAACTCCAAGCTTTGTATATCCAGATTCTTGCCCTGGTGATTTTCGCCATCGGCATCATTGTGGCTATTTCCCGTCGCAACTTGTTCTTTGTGCTGATGGGCGTGGAACTGGCCCTGAATGCCGTGAACCTTTCCTTTGTGGGCTTTGCAAAGACCTTGCCCGCAGAGATGAGTGTCACGGGCCAGATTGTGCCTCTGTTCTCCATTGCCGTGGCGGCTGCCGAGGCTTGTGTGGGCTTTGCCATGGTCATCATGATTTTCCGCAACAAGGAAAGTGTTGATGCGGATTCTTATTCGGATATGAAGGGGTAGGCTATGACACATTTACCACTTTGGTTTATTCCTCTTTTCCCCCTGATCGGTACTATCCTTCTGGGAACCATCGCCGTGGTTTCTTCTGGCGCCAAGAAGGGCCCCTCCGAAGGTCTCGTCGGGACTCTCGCGGTATTGTTCCCGGCGCTGTCCTTTGCCGTGGTGGCAATCCTTGCCTGCAGCATGCCCGAGGCCGGGTTCAGGGAAACCCTTTGCAACTGGATTGATATTCCCCTGTTCCGGGCGGATATCGGCTTCTTGTTCGATGGGCTTTCTCGCATTATGCTCCTGTTCGTGACGGGAATCGGCTCTCTCATCGCCCTGTACTCCATCGGTTACATGCACGGCGACCGTGGCTTTGCCAGGTTCTTCGCCTACATCAACCTGTTCCTGTTCAGCATGGTGGTGCTGGTGCTGGCCGATAGCCTGCTTCTCACGTTCCTCGGCTGGGAAGGTGTGGGTCTCTGCTCCTACCTGCTCATCGGCTTCTGGAATCATGACTTGAACAATTGTAAGGCAGCCAACAAGGCCTTTATCGTTAACCGCGTGGGCGATGTGGGTTTCTTGCTGGGTATGCTTACCTTGATAACCATTGGTGGCTCGAGCCTGTTGAATTACGACGGCCTTGCTGCCTTTATCAAGATGGCTCTCGGTAGCGGTATGATTGTGGGAATGGTGCTTCCCCTTTCGCTGGCTGGAGTCCTTATTTTTATTGGCTGCACAGGCAAGTCTGCTCAGATTCCCCTTCTGACCTGGCTTCCCGACGCCATGGCGGGTCCGACTCCTGTGTCTGCCCTTATCCATGCGGCGACCATGGTGACTAGCGGTGTATACCTGCTTGCTCGCCTTGGAATCATGTTCAGCCAGCTTGAATACGTGCTTATATTCATTACCTTCGTGGGAATGTTTACTGCTCTTTGGGCCGCCATTGCGGGCCTTCTGCAGAACGACATCAAGAAGGTCCTGGCCTATTCCACCATTTCTCAGCTGGGTTACATGTTCATGGCGGCTGGTGTCTGCGCCTTTGATGCCTCCATCTTCCATGTGTTTACCCACGCCTTCTTCAAGGCTGCGTTGTTCCTCGGTGCCGGTGCCGTGATTCACGCTTTGGCCGGCGAACAGGACATGCGCCGTATGGGTGGCCTGATCAACAAGACTCCCGCTACGGCCTGCGTCATGATCTTTGCCTTCCTTGCCATTGTCGGTTTCCCCGGCTTTGCTGGTTTCTGGTCCAAGGACCTGATTCTGGAAAGGATTTTCGTGAGCGGTCCGATTTTAGGCCCCATTGTTTACGTGGTAGGCCTTGCTACGGCGGTGATTACTGCTGTCTACATGGGTCGCCTGATTATTATGACCTTCTTCGGTAAGTATCGTGGTAGCAAGGAATCCGAGGAGCATATCCACGAGGCTCCTGCGATTATGCTGATTCCCATGATTATTCTCGCCTTTGGAGCCATCTTCTCCGGTTACCTGTGGGCAGATTCCATTGGCATAACCTTCTTCCGCGACAGCATTGCTTCTGTGGTGGGACCGGCTCAGGCTCTTTATGCCATCGCCAATCCCGCTCTCCACGTGAACCCGGTCATCTTCGCCGTCCTCGGGACGGTGGCTGCCTTGGCAGGTATGTTCATCGCTTGGAAGAAGTATAGCCGCGCCCGCATCATCGGTGTCAAGGGGGCGTCTACAGCTCCGGAAGGGAGTGCTGCTTCTTGGACATTCCTTTGGGATTATATCCACTACGCCTTCATTGCCGGTGTAAATATTCTGGGTTGGTTCTGCGATATAGTGGTTGAAAAGGTCTTGCAGGCAATCCAGTGGACTCTTGCCGCTATAGTGGAAATTCTCGGTGATGGAGCTTCCATTCTCCAAGTCCGTAAGGTTCGTCTCCAATTGGCGTTCAGCATTGCAGGGGTGGCACTCCTCGTAATGTTGGTCGTATTCTCGGGAGGGCTCGTCTAATGTTGTTGCATCTTCTCGTTATAGCCCCGTTTGTTGCCGCCATTCTGATGGTGCTTAACTCCAGGGAGGATTCTAGTGCGTCTTCCCGCATGGCGATTCTCATGGGTGTTGTCTTTACGGCCATGTCTGTCGCCCTGATTGTCACGGGCAATCAGGCAACTACTCCTATAGAGTGGTTCCACATTCCTGGCACACGCGGCCCTGTCTATTACTATCTGTATGCGCATGGGCTTGGTACTTGGATGGTGTTCCTCTCCTGTGGTCTGTCTCTGGTGGCGTTGATCTCTGCTCGTAGCACAACAGGCAAGAGCTACCGCAACTTTGCCATTGGCATTTTTGCCCTGATGGGTGCCATGAACGGAACCTTCCTCGCGGCCGATGCCGTGCTGTTCTTCTTCTTCTTCGAAGCCATGGTGATACCTGCGGCAGTTCTGATTGCAGGCTTTGGCGGAGAGAAGAGAACTGCGGCGGCCATGACGTTTGCCATCTATACTTTGGTGGGCTCCGCTCCCATGATGGTGGCCCTTTGGTACTTGCTGACCATAGCCGACAATTCCCTGCTGCTCTCCATGGCGGTGGCTATTCAGAGCCTCCCTGCGGAACATGAGGCCTTGGTGCTCTTGAGTTTCTTGCTGGCCTTCTTGGTGAAGACTCCTATCTTCCCCTTCCACGGTTGGCAAGCTATAACGTACTCTGAGGCTCCTGCACCTCTGTCCGCAATCCTTACGGGTGCTATGAGTAAGGCAGGTGTGTTTGGCTTTATCGCTTGGGTACTCCCCATATTCCCGCTGAATCTGAATTACGTCTCGGGTCTGATGTGGCTTGGACTTTTCACTGCTATTTACGGCGCTCTCATGGCGCTCCGTGCTACCGACGGCAAGCGTCTTTTGGCCTATAGCTCCATGAGCCATTTGGGCTTTGCTGTGGCGGGCGTGTTCAGCCTTTCTGAGGCCATGCTCCCTGCAGTTCTTGTACTTCTGGTGGCTCATGGTATTTCTGCCGGTGTCCAGTATTTCTTGATGGGCGTTGCCGAACGTATGACAGGAACCCGCAATATCGAGGAGATGGGCGGTCTTTCTGGCAAGAATCCCGTGTTCAGTTTCCTCTTTGGTGCTGCTGGTGTCATGGCCCTTGCGGTTCCCGGGACGGCTGGGTTCGTGGGCGAGTTCACAGTGCTCCTTTCCCTGTGGGATTTGGGACCCCTGCCTGCCTTGGTGGGCGGTTTCTGCCTGATTCTTTCGGCTACTTACGTGTTGAGGTTTATCCAGAAGGTCATCTTTGGCAATCCTGCCCGCGAGTACCAGGAAGGTACCAGGACTACTGCCTTGGAAGGCGTGGCCTTTGGCTCCATGCTGGTGCTGCTCCTGGCTTTCGGCCTGCACCCTGCGTTTGTGACTAATTCTTTGCACCTGTTTGAAGAATCTGCAACCGAAGAAGTTACTTCTGCAGAAGTTGTCGATGAAAGTGAAGAGGTTGTTTCTGATCATCCGATGACGGCCGAAGAATTACATCAGTTAGATTCTACCCTTGCGGCATCGGGTTTTACCGAAGAAGAACGCAAAGCTTTGATTGCACAAATCCAGTCTGTTGAGCAATCCATTGATTCCGCTGTGGCAGAAGAGGAGCGAGCTTCTGATTCGACAGCTTCGACTCTCGAGGTTCCTCAAGATTTTGCGGAGGCACAAGCAGAGACTTCTGCGACAGAGGCTGAAACGCCTGCGGTAGAAACTGAAAAGACGGAGGCATCCGAAAATGAGTAATTACATTAATCTTTTGCCGGTGATTCTGGTGGTTGTCGGAGCCATGGTTTCTATTGCCTCCGAACCTTTTATCAAGGATGAGAACAAGCATAAGGTTTTGCCCTGGGTGGCCGCGTTCTTCGTGGTTCTCGGCATGGCCTCTTGTGTACTCGCTTCTCCGGATACGCTTTTCAACCTGTTTGCCATGGACCCCATTCGTCGGTTGTTGACGGGGGCGGTCCTCCTTTGCGCACTCCTTGGAATCTCCGGAGTCCAGTGGACTCTGGGTCACGAAAAGCATAAGGGTGGCGAACCTTACGGGCTTCTGCTTCTTGCTTCGGGCGGTGCCTTGCTCATGATTCAGGCTATCGATTACCTGGCCCTGTTCATTGCCATGGAACTGACGTCCTTCCCGGTATATGCCCTGGTAGGGCTCCGTCGCAGGAACTCCAATTCCTGTGAAGGCGTGTTCAAGTACTTTGTGTCGGGAGCCATATTCAGTGCCGTTTACCTGTATGGCGTGGCCATGATTTATGGTGCTACGGGAACGACAAGTTTCTATTCGGCTTGTATCTCGTATCGTGACCCTATCTATGCTATCGGTGTCTTGCTTGTGCTTTTTGGATTGCTGTTCAAGGCAGGTGCCGCACCTGTTCACTATTGGGTGGCCGATGTCTATACTGGTGCCGCCGTGGCCGTGACGGGCTTTATGGCCGCCGTGGTCAAGGTGGGAGCCCTTGCCGCTTTAGGTTCCGTTTGGCTCTCTGTATTGGTAACCAAAGCTGGTACTGCCCCTGCATGGAATCTTGCTGAGCCCGTAACCATCAGTTCTCAATCGGAATCCCTGGGCGTGATGGTTATCATTATTGCCCTTTTGTCCATGGCCCTTGGTGCTTTTGGTGGACTTGCACAGAAGTCTATTCGCCGTATTTTGGCGTTCTCCGCCGTGATGAATGCTGGCTTTATCTTGCTGGGCGTTTTGCTGCCGGACTACATCAGTTCGGGCAAGGTGCAGATGGGCCCCATGTTCTACTTCTTGATTACCTACGCCGTGGCTTCGGCAGGCGCCCTTACGGGTGTTGCCTACCTGGCTGGTAAGGATGACAGGAACGAAACATTGGACGATCTTCAGGGTGCAGGGCGCAAGCGTCCCTTTGTGTCGCTGTGTGTGGCTGTGTGCTTGGCTTCTCTGGCTGGGCTTCCGCCTGTTGCCGGATTCCTCGCCAAGTTCGTGCTGTTCACGGGTGCCTTCTCTGCGGGCATGGATTGGATTGCCGCAGCCGGTTTTGGCCTCTCCTTGGTGGCAGCGGCTTACTACCTGCGTATCGCTTACGTGCTGTTTGCCCCTGCTAAGAGCACCTGTGAATGCCAGTGCGAGTGTGCCGAAAACGCGGTCTTTGGCTATATGCTGAAGTTCACCGTGGCTATTGCAGCTGCGGCCCTGGTGGTGGTGGGAATCTTCCCGAGCCTTGCCTTGCTGTAAAGTTATGCCTTTTGGCAAGAAAAAAGACCCCGACGGGGTCTTTTTTTCAATTAGGCACGGATACTTATCTTTTCTTCTTCTTCTTGGGCTTGGGCGGGGTGTAGTTGCTGCCCACCTGGCCGCCATTGTTCTGCTTACGGGCAAAATCGCCGACCTTCTTGAACATTTCCTTCATGGTCTCGTACTGCTTGAGCACCGCGTTCACGCGACCGATTTCGGTGCCGGAACCCTTGGCTACGCGGGCCTTGCGGCTGCCGTCCAGAATCTGGGGCTTCTTGCGTTCTTTCGGGGTCATGGAGCTGAGTACGGCTTCTACGTAAACGAGTTCCTTTTCGTCAATCTGGTCGATGGGGAGCTTGTTCAGGCCCGGAATCAGGCTCAGAATGTCCTTGATGCGGCCCAGCTTCTTGATGGTGCGCAGCTGGTTCAAGAAATCGTTCAGGTCGAAGGTGTTGTTGAGAATTTTCTTCTTCAGGTCCTTCGCGTCTTTTTCGTCGATGACCTGCTGGGCCTTTTCCACGAGACTGACCACGTCGCCCATGCCGAGAATTCGGCTGGCCATACGGTCGGGGTGGAACAGTTCGATTTCGGGGAGCTTTTCGCCCACGCCGATAAAGCAGATAGGAACGCCTGTCATCTTCTTGATGCTGAGGGCAGCACCGCCGCGGGTGTCGCCGTCCATTTTCGAAAGGCAAACGCCCGTAAAGTTCAGACGGTTCCAGAAGGTTTCAGCCACGTTCACCGCTTCCTGACCGATCATGGCGTCAGCCACGAACAGGATTTCGTCGGGGTGAACGGCGTCCCGGGCCTTTTCCAATTCTTGCATCAACTCTTCGTCGATCTGCAAGCGACCTGCGGTATCGTAAATTACCAAGTCAAAGCCGTTGTCCTTGGCGTACTGGTAACCGTGCTTGATGATTTCCACCGGATTGCCCTGGCCTTCGTCGTAAACGGGAATGCCGATGGACTTGCCGAGCACCTGCAACTGCTTGATTGCGGCGGGGCGGTACACGTCGGCGGCAACCAAGAGCGGCTTGCGCTTCTTCTTGCTGCGCATCCAGAGGGCGATTTTGCCAGCGAAGGTCGTCTTACCGGAACCCTGCAGGCCAACCATCATGATGCCGACCGGAGCCGGGCCAGAAAGGTTGATTTCCTTGGTTTCACCACCCATCACGGCAACCAGCTCGTCGTGGATGATTTTTACAATCTGCTGACCGGGTGTCACCGAGGTAAGCACTTCGGAGCCCATGGCCTTTTCTTTAACGGCCTTCACAAAGTCGCGGGTCACGTTGAAGTTCACGTCGGCTTCGAGGAATGCACGGCGTACTTCGCGCAGGGATTCGGCAACGTTTTCTTCGGTGAGCTTGCCCTGCCCGCGCAGGTTCTTGAGAGTAGATTCTAGAGAGTCAGTCAGCTGTGAAAACATAGTGGGGTAAAGATAGTATTTCACCACCCCTTCGTTCTGGAAAAAATGCCGCAAAATGTTTTTTTAAGGCGAAAAAACCATGTGAAATATTTTCCCGCACAAATGAACTTAGTTATAACAAATAATGTATATTAATTTTAGAATCATCGATAACGGAGAAAATTATGAAGAATTATTTCGATTTGTCTGGCCAGGTCGCCTTGGTGACTGGATGTTCCTCTGGTCTTGGCGTGCAGATGGCCAAGGCCCTTGCAAACCAGGGAGCAAAGATTGTGGCTCTTGCCCGCCGTAAAGAGATGGTGGATGCCGTTGCTGCAGAAATCACTAAGGAATTCGGCGTGGAGGCCATCGGTATCTCTTGCGATATTACCGATACGGACCGTGTAAATGCCGCTGTTGACGAAATTCTCGCCAAGTTCGGCCGCATTGACATCCTCATCAACAATGCGGGTACGGGTGCCATCGCCCCGGCCGAAGACATTACAGATGCGCAGTTTAATGGCGAACTTAACGTGGACTTGGGCGGTACCTTCAAGGTGTCCCGTGCCGTGGCCAAGAAGGCCATGCTTCCGGCAAAGTATGGCCGTATCATCAATATCGCCTCCATGTATGGCCTGGTAGGCAACAAGGTGGCCGGTTGCGCTCCGTACCATGCCGCCAAGGGTGGCGTGGTGAACCTGACCCGTGCTCTTGCTTCGGAATGGTCCAGCAAGGGTATCAACGTGAATGCCATCTGCCCGGGTTACTTCTACACCCCGCTGACCAAGGAAACCTTGGATTCCGACTTCTTCCAGCAGAATGCCAGGACCATGATTCCTGCAGAACGCTATGGAAACGAGGGTGAGCTGGATACCGCCGCCATCTTCCTGGCATCGCCGGCCTCTAGCTATGTCACGGGCATTATGGTGCCTGTGGATGGTGGCTACACCTGCATGTAATTGCAGACAACTTTGCAAAAAAAGTCCTTCCGCAGGGAAGGACTTTTTATTTAGAATAAAGGTTCGTTTACGGCAGTTCTCCGCCAATTAGAGACATCTGGAGTTCCTTGATTTCCTTGCAGGCCTTTTCGCCTAGGGCGAGGAGTGCGTCCAAAGTTTTGCGGTCAAAGGAGGCGTGTTCGCCGGTTCCTTGCAGCTCAATGTACTCGGCGGCATCCCGCATCACGATGTTCATGTCCACATCGGCACGGCTGTCCTCTTCGTAGCAAAGGTCCAGTCTGGGTTCTCCGTCGATAACGCCGACGGAAATGGCACTGATGTTGTGCTGCAGCACCTGCTCTGTAACTTCAATAGTGGGTTTCACCTTTTTGAGGGCGAGGGCCAGGGCCACAAAGCCTCCGATGATGCTTGCGGTACGGGTGCCGCCGTCTGCCTCGATCACGTCGCAGTCCACCACCAGGGCGTGTTCTCCCAGGGCGTTCAGGTTGGCTGCCCCGCGAAGTGAGCGGCCAACGAGCCTCTGGATTTCTTGCGTTCGTCCGCTGGCTCCCTTACGTTCACGTTCTACGCGCTGACCGGTACTTTGGGGCAGCAGAGAATATTCGGCGGTAATCCAGCCACGGCCCTTTCCGGCGAGCCACTTGGGAACTTCGGGTAACAAGGTGGCGTTGCAGAGCACTCGGGTGTGTCCCATCTCGATAAGCACGGAACCGTCCGCGCTGGACACGAACCCGGTAGTCATCTTGATTTTTCTCATCTCGTCATTTTTACGATTGTCGATACGGCTCATAGTAAATACCTCTTTGTTTTGGTATTGAATGTAGTAAAAGCACACCAACGAAAAAGCCCCGCAACCTTGATGGTTACGGGGCTTTCGTGGGACCTCCGGGACTTGAACCCGGAACCCGCGGGTTATTCGATTAACGTCTCACAAAAAGCTCACAATTTAAAACCCTGTTTTTGCCTTAAAAAGCCCACTTTTTGTGACCTGGTTTTGAGCTTTTTGCTCATCCCCCAGGTGTCAAAAATCTACAAAAAATTTGGCTGGACTAGGGGGCAAAGACTGCTCAAAAAATTTTTTTCCGTACGCCATTGACAAACCTAACTTAATTAGGTATATTGAAGTGGTGAACATTTGTTCACTTTTGTTAAAAAAAAGAACGGCGTTAAAGGCATGTCATTTTTTGAAACTAAGGAAAAATTATATTTAGGGGTATGAAACAAATGGAAAAAAAAATAGGAAACAGCCACATTTTTTGCGGTGATGCGATGAATTTCTACGCATCTTGGAAGACTCCAACAGTTATTATGTGCGATGGTCCCTATGGCATAAATGGTTATAAAGGTGATTTACTTTCTACTGATGGCCTAGCAGAGTGGTACGAGCCCCATGTTTTAGCCTGGAATAAAAAAGCAACTCCACAAACAACTTTATGGTTTTGGAATACGGAGCAAGGTTGGGCCTCTGTTCATTCCATGTTTGTTCGAAATGGTTGGGAATTTAAGGCTTGTCATGTCTGGAATAAAGGAATGTCTCATGCCGCAGGAAATACGAATACAAAGACTATTTCGCATCTACCTGTAGTGACGGAAGTTTGCGTTCAATACGTGAAAAAGCCCTTCTTTGAAGTAGGTGACCAGAAACTCACAATGAAAGACTGGTTGCGATACGAATGGGGACGGTGTGGACTTCCGTTTTCCAAGACAAACGAAGCGTGTGGTGTTGTTGATGCGGCCACAAGAAAATACTTTACAAAATGTCATCTTTGGTATATGCCTCCAGCAGAGGCGTTTGAAAAAATAGCCAATTATGCTAATAAGTATGGAAATCCTGAGGGAAAGCCCTATTTCGCTGTTAATGGAAAGGTTTTGGACAAAGTTGATTGGGAAAAACAAAAAGCTAAGTTCTATTGTCCAATTGGAGTGACGAATGTATGGGACTCCCCACAGTTAAGAAATCATGAACGCTTAAAGGATGGAACCAAAGCCGTTCACATGAATCAAAAACCACTCCATCTCATAAAAAGAATCATTGAGATGTCTTCTGACAAAAAAGATGTTGTATGGGACCCGTTTGCAGGGTTGTGTACAACAGCGGTTGCTTGTGGACAATTAGAAAGAGAATGTTTCTGTTCGGAGGTTTCCGAAAGCGTGTACAAAGTTGCTTTACAACGTGTTCTGGAAGGATTGATATAGTCTTTGAATTTCTCTTTCTAAGAGAGAATGTCCTTTTTGCTTTGTATTGTTGACAAGAGAATGCCATTCTTTTATGGTTTTCCCCTGAAAAATGGTGGATTCGATTTTTGATTTGAACTGTTCGATTGCGACATGTTCAATTCTATCGACTTTGGCAAAATTTGTATCCAGCCTATAGGTGAATTTACTTTGTAAATCTCTTACCTTTGCTTGAAACTCGCTGGAAGTTTTATAATTTTTAAAATCATTGCCAAACTTCTTTATGTATTCTTCTGCCTTTTTAAAGTCTGATTTTTCTACTTGAAATTTATATCCGTTAGTGTTTGATTGTTGAAGATTGCCTGTTCTGCTACTTGTATCTTCCGGCTCTAAAACAATATAGTCTGGTGGAGAAAAATAATGAGTATCTCTTGCTTCCGCAATGCTTTTCCCGCTAGTGATTAGAATATCGATAATTATGGGTTTACCCCAAAACACAAATTCAGGCAACCATGCAATAAGTGCTACGTTAATGTTGTCTTTTTTGAAAGCGTCTTGACTATCTCTAAATCTAGCGGTCATTTCTGTCGCAAGAGGAAACCATGCTTTGATTTCAATGCCGATGTCATTGGATAGATTTTTAGATTGGAATAGAGCGTCAGGAAATCCGGGGTCTTGTCGAGACCATTTCCCCTCTACGCCTAAAGAACATGAATTTAAATGTTCTACGGAATGAAATTCGAGAAGGTTTCCTATGATTGGAGACAGTTTTGAAACTATTTTGGAAAGCTGAATTGCTCCTTCTACAGAGGCCGGTTGTTTGACGTCAATAACATCAATTTGCTTGCCTACAAGCCCTTTTAATTCATCACACGCTTTTTTTAGTGCTAGTTTATAGTCCATTTTTTTCCTCAACCTGGGAAAATAAAAAAACTTTATAGTATAAAAAAATTAAGGTGAAAAAAAATATGAAAATATTTCTTTTTTTTGTTGACAAACCTAACTAAATTAGGTATATTAAGTAGTGAACAAAAGAGCACTAAAACTATTTAAAAATGACCATAATGTTGACTAGAAATTTGATGATTCCAGACGGGAAAAAAC
>CACZII010000037.1 GCA_902781185.1 Fibrobacter succinogenes | reverse complement strand
TGTTAGAAAAGATACCGCAACTTGTAGTTTGACGTGGCCACATGTCTAATTTTTTCGATTTTTTAGCCATATTAGCCTCCTTTTAGCCGCGAAAGCGGCTGGTTGATGTTAGAGGCGTTCTTGCAAAAACCGAAAAGCCGGTTAAAGCAAAAACGCACCCAAGCCGAGAGCAGCGGAAATAGATTTGTTTATTTCCATTGCCGAGGCCAAGCGCGTTGCGTTGTAAACGCAAAAACGCACCTCGCCTTTGTACAGCGAGATGCGTCGGACAGTAATGTACCTAATAACAAGAAGGTTGGCAAGAGGGGGAAGAAAATTTTACATGCAATAATGTATATTCCACTATATGAGATGGAAGACATTACCCATACTGTTCTTTTGCGGGTTCACCCTTTCGGGAGCGTACAGCCTCCAATATAATCCGTTTTTGTTGCAGACCAAGGACAATAAGGGAGAAACTTTGGCCAAGACCCTAGACAAGGTTTACGGGGATAAAATTACCGTTAAGGATGGACGATGCTATTTCTTCGAGAAACAGGCCAGAGGCGCAGACATTGAATACGAAGTTGACCGCTGCCGTATGGATTATCAGCAGCAAACCATCTATAGTCAAGCAGACCGATTGAACGGCATCGAAATCAAGGGAACAATCTGGATTGAAGGGAATTCTTACAGAACTCGGCGCAACAATGGCGAATGGAGTGAGTGGAAATCATCCGAATTATTTTCCGGACTGCATTGGGTCAACAAGACCGGATACAATTTTGAAAAGAGGAACGGAGAATTCCTGTTCAAGCCTACACCTGGCGTCAAGAATATCCGCGGCACAAACGGTTATATCAGCGAAAGAAAGTCAAAAGCCATCCAAAATGGCGAAGAAGCAGGAATCGTAATACAGGAAAGCGGATCTGGGAAAATTGTCATCCAGGAAAGCCGATAAACTCTCACAGCCTAAGATGCCATATACGCTTTCAATTTATTTGTCAACGTTTCGCGTTCGTTGCTGCCTTTAGTGGAGAACCTTATCGCTTCTATGCCGTACTCTTTCAATATCTCGTCCTTCATGCGGTCGCGCTCACCCTGAACGGAATCCTTTTTATGGAATGTCGCGCCATCAATTTCAATCGCAAGAACAGGCATCTTTGAAATACGGTTAGTAATCAAGAAATCAATATGAGTAGAAGGATGCCTCGCGTAAGTGAGCAACGCAGGCCTATCCTTGATTTTAGAATAATCGCGGATTAGATGGTTCATCGGATATTCAAAGAAGACATCTAATGAAGGACAACTCTTCAAAACGTCACGAATCATTCCATACGCCACATTTTCCGTAGGGTATTTCGAGATGTTATCCGATTTCTCGAAAAAATCGGAGCAGTTCTGATTGAACAAGAAATCAAAAATGGAATAAATCTTGCTTTCCGCAGTTTTTCCGGCATTGTATTGAATATACCCAATTAGGTCATCAAGCAAGCTGCCTTTGGGCTGTTCCTGCTTCGCGGCAACCAGAATAAACTTGTTCTTTGCCCTGGAAACAGCCACATTGATTATCTGCGGATCACCGGAGAATTCTGTCAAGACATTATCCACCGTCGAAAAGATTATCGTATCGTTTTCTCGCCCCTGGAACTTATGGATTGTCGAGATGTCAATATTCGGAATAACCTTTCTTAATTCAAAACACTGGTTCTTATAAGGCGAAATTATCCCTACATCCGCAGATTTGAGACTCGGTACAATCTCTTGAGCGATTGCATCAATTTGTTTTTGGTTGACATTATTCGATCGGCTCGTCGGTGCCGTCCAATGAATCGCCAAAGGGTTCTGTTCCGTATTCTTGGAAAGAACGATGAGCTGGTTATCGTAGAACTTCTGGTTGCAGAACTCAATGATTTTTGGATGGCAACGATAATGCTCTCTCAAAAGAGTCTTGGCATCATCTGGAATAAAACGGCCGATAGAGTCCAAGAAACTCAAGTCGGCGCAATTGTACATCTGCGGCACCTTGTGCTTATCGAAGATTTCCCGGTATTTTTCCTTTTCTTCCCTTGTCGTTACCTTCTCAAGTTGTTTACTATCCCCGACAATCACGGCATTCCTCGCGCACGATAGAGCCAATGCTCCCGTTGCGATATCAACCTGCGACGATTCGTCCATAATGACATAATCAAAAAGCGCAATTGAATTGATTGTACTCTTTGAGGCAAAAGTGGTACTGAAAACTATCGGATAATCCTTAAGAAATTCGCGCCATTTGTAATACAAGTCATCTTTTGTATAGAAGATTTGGTCTTTACGCAAATTGAATTTTCTAAAAACATTTTCATACAGAATGGCCTTAGACAATTTTATCAAGTCTGCCGAGTTTTTTTCATCAGTCTTTACGGCATTTGATAACGACCTGATGCGGCTTCCATATTCCGCCAATCGAGAAACAAAGCAGAAATTTTCAAGGCTAGCAATAATGGCAGAAGAATCGCCCTTGAGGAATTTCCAATTGAACAAACCCTTGATAAAACGTAACCAAAAACGAGTAAAGAAGCCCAACTGGGTTCTTGCCGGATTCTTCCTGAGTTTTAGCTCAACACAATTCCGAATTGATTCAATATCGAATCGACTCAAGTCATTCCGATTTTCAAGGGAGTAATTAAAAACGCCTAATTCTACGAGATATTCCTTGAAATGTTCGTAGTTCACTTTAGCGTTTTCAAATTCCGTGTTTACACGGGCCAATTCATTCTGCTCGTTGAAAAGTTTCTTGGCCGCAACGACCTTCTTTGAAATGTTGCTTTGCCAAGACCATAGAGCTAGACGATCCTGTTCTATCGGCAAATCCAACTTCCGAGGCTTTTGCGATTCAATAAACGCTGTCTTGTTTTCATCCCTGCCAAGCATGGCCGAAAGGAAATCCAGCTTATATTGGGCGAGTTTCTCCTGCACATTCTTTATGGCGCTATTGTTGTTGGAAACCACCAACGCGGTCTTGCCCTGTATCAATAAGTTGGCAAGGATATTGAGAATTGTCTGAGTCTTGCCGGTTCCAGGAGGCCCTTGAATCAGGCTAATCGTATACTTAAACGCATTTTGAACAGCATTGATTTGGCTGAGATTGCAACCGAACGGGAAAACAAGGCTTTGCTGAGCGACAATCTGAAGGTCATCTTGTACACCAGACTTGAGATAAAGCGCCAATGCGGTATCTTCTTTGTCATAGATTCCCTTTATTTTCTCGTACTGCTTTTTCAGCAACGAGGCGTCCTGTTTCTTGTTCGAATCGTCGCAACTTTCCTGAATAAGTAGAGGATTATTTGCGGCAATGTCTTTCAAGTAGTTTAAAACAGAACTTTGGAAACTATCTTCTGTTTCGTTCAGGACTTTCAAATCATCGTATTTATAGGTCTTGGCCTTGTCATTGAAAACAATATGCCAATATCTCTTGTCAGTCTTGGGATTCTTGAACTCAAAAATAGTTTGAATGTTGTATAGTTCAAGGCCATTCGCAGTAATTTTCTGATTTTTGAACTCGTGCAGGCACGGATCCTTAAGACATACGACATTACCCGCGCTATACTCATATGCCTTACCGTTACGATAAACAACTCTACATCTTGAATTAGCGCTGTCAAACGAAAGGGATTCAACCTCTTCCGTCTTTATCTCGCCTTTTATCAAAATAAGAGTTTCTTGCGGGTTCATTATCAAATCAGATTATAGTAAAGTTTAGTAATAATTTCCTTTTCTCCTAGCACGGCCCCCTGTCGCATTTTCGTCTTCAATCCCCGCATTTTGTCAATTTTTTACCAATACATCAAAAATATATATCGTTTCAATAAAAACAATATATTTGACATTATGAATCCTTGAGGGTATATTAATGGTGTAAAACCAGGATAACCCTTAGAAAAGGAGTTCATCATGAAAAACGAGAATCGTGCAACGCCGTTATTTACCGCTACTGCATTTGTAGCTATTTCTGCCGCCTTGTTTTTCCTTTCGGGCTGTTCCGCCGACACCAGTGTCGCCGGGGCCTCGGAAGAGGAGTCTGCTGTGAGTTATGAAGTCGTGAATCAGGGGACAGCCCTTGCCAAGAGTAAGGTGTCGCCGGAATCGGTGGAGCATGGGGAATTTACCGACCCTCGCGACGGTCAGAAGTACCGGACCGTCAAGATTGGGAATAACACATGGTTTGCCCAGAACTTGAATTTCGAGACGGCCAACAGTTGGTGCTACAACGATGAGGAGGCCAATTGCGAGGAATATGGAAGGCTCTATACCCATGCCGATGCGGCGAATGCTTGCCCCGAAGGTTGGGATTTGCCTTCTACGATAGAGTATGTGGGTTTGTACATGAATACAACAACTTCTTTCAACGGGCAGATTTCCAACGTGGCGATGCTCGTTGCTAGCGGAACAGTAGATGCCAAGGCAAAGGACGAGTTCGGGTTCTCCCTCTTGTTTGCAGGTGCACGGACTGGCGACGGCAAGTTCGAATCTGCCGGGTCGGAAACGTTCTTGTGGACCAGTACGGGCAAGGATACCGCCGGTAGGTATGTGGCCCAGAAGATCGGTTTCTGGTCCGATAGAAGATCATTGGTGGAGCATAATTGGGCCCCCAAGGGCAATGCCGCCTTGTCTGTGCGGTGCATCAAGCGCTAGTTTTTTTGCTCTTTCTCTCTCTTTTAGCATGGCGGGTGTCTAAGACGCTCGCCATTTTTCGCAATATATGGCCGTAGTCCATGGACAACGCTAAAATTTGGTTTTTTGCCTGTTTTGGGAGCCTTGTATATATATTATGGCTGTCGATGTCTAGGGATTGATTTTGACAAAAAAACGGAATGGGTGTATGAAAAAATTTTGGTGTTTTGGGTTGGCCCTTTGTATGGGCTTTTCTATGGCTCAGGCAGCGCGGCAGATGGAGTGGCTGAATCGCGGCCTAGTTGCCGTTAAGACGAGCGGGGGTGTGTTCCTCAGCTGGCGCGTTCTCGGAACCGATGGCGAGGCAACAGGCTTTAATTTGTATCGTGACGGCGAGAAAATCGCAAGTTTTACCGGTACGCAGGCGAGTAACTATACCGACACGAAGGGAACTGCCGCAAGTAAGTACACCGTGAAGGCTATTGTCGGTGGCAAGGAACAGGCAGCAGATGCAGCGGTCTCTGTGTGGAATGACCAGTTTCTGACTGTGAATCTTGACCGGCCGAATGGCGGTAGCGACTATACCTATAGCCCCAACGATATTGCGGTAGGCGATGTGGATGGTGACGGTGAATTTGAGCTGATTCTCAAGTGGGATCCGAGCAATTCCAAGGACAACTCGCAGAAGGGCAAGACCGGCAACGTGTTCGTTGATTGCTACAAGATGAGTGGCAAGAAACTTTGGCGCATTGACCTTGGTGTGAACATTCGTGCGGGGGCTCATTATACGCAGATGCTTGTGGGTGACTACGATAGCGACGGTAAGGCGGAATTTGCCGTGAAGACGGCTCCCGGCACAAAAGATGGTAGCGGTAGTTACCTGTCGCTCGGTTCGGCGAAGGGTGCTGACCACAGCAAGGATTATAGAAACTCCAACGGATACATTCTCTCGGGACCTGAGTGGCTCACGATTTTCAACGGCGAGACCGGCAAGGAAATGGCGACGGTGGATTACAACCCCGGTCGCGGCACGGTCAAGAGTTGGGGTGATAGTTACGGCAACCGCGTGGATAGATTCCTGGCGACAAATGCCTACCTTGATGGCAAAAAACCAAGTATGGTGTTTCAGCGTGGCTATTACACCCGCATGGCGATTACCGCTTACGATTGGGATGGAAAGTCACTTACGCAGCGCTGGTACTACAATGCGGCTACTAGTGGCCAGGAATGTTATGGACAGGGCAATCACAACGTTTCGGCGGGCGATGTGGATGGCGACGGCTTTGACGAAATCATCGAAGGGAGCTGTGCCATTGACCACGATGGCAAATTCATGTACCGCACGGGCAAGGGCCACGGCGATGCTATGCACCTGAGCGACCTGGACCCCGATAATGCGGGTCTTGAAGTTTGGCAGGTCCATGAAGAAAAACCCTATGGTTACGATTTGCACGATGCCCGCACCGGCAAGTTGCTTTTTAGCGAGACCAGCTCCGGCGACAACGGCCGCGGAGTTGCGGGCGATGTAGATTCAAACAGCCGCGGGCACGAACTTTGGTCTGCAGCCAACTGGAACACCTATACGGCGAAGGGTGCTATCTGGAAGGCGGACAAACGTCCTGCCTATAACTTCCGCATTTACTGGGATGGCGACCTGCTTGATGAGCTTTTAGACAATACGACCATTAGCAAGTGGGATCACGCCAAGCTGCAGAGCAGTACGATTTTCCAGATGCAGGGCAACAGTTGCAACACCACCAAGGCAACGCCGAACTTTAGCGGAGACATTCTTGGCGATTGGCGAGAAGAAGTCATTCTGCACGATGGGGCGTCTAAGCTTTACATCTACACGACCACGATTCCGACAGAACATCGCATGTATACGCTGGCCCATGACCCAGTTTATCGCCTGGGAATGAGCTGGCAGAACACCGCCTACAACCAGCCGCCGCATCTAGGATTTTGGCTGCACGGCAACAAGGGCAAGTTCCCGGTGCCCGATATTACGCTTATTGGCGACAACACGCCGAAGGCGGCCGCAATCGTGAAACAGGGGGCAGGAAGTTCTAGCCAGTTTATCGTGAAGGGTGATGCCATTGTGCCGTTTACTTTTGCGATTCAATATGCCGATGGAGCTACGGTAGAAGGCCTTCCGGCGGGTGTAACGGCGGCTTGGAACGCTTCCACAAGTTCGCTCTATTTTAGCGGGACTCCGACTGTAGAAGGTGAATTTACCTATACGATTACGACCAAGGGTGGAAATGCTGACTTTGGCGAGGCTACTCGCAGCGGGACTATCACTATCTTGAGCGTTGTAGAATCCGGTCCGGCACCGGTGTCGATTTTGAGTGACATCGAGGCTGCTGTTCCGACCGATGCGAAGGGCATGGCAAATAATAACCATGAAAACTTCCGTGGCGAAGGATTCTACGATTTTGAAAATAGCCTGGATAGTTATGGTATTTACCACCTTGTTTCGTCAAAGGCCTACGACAATGCCACGATGGTGCTGCGCTATGCTCACGGAAAGACGGATACGCGCCGCATTATGGTGAAGATGAATGACGACCTGATTGGTTCGCTGACCTTCGCGCCGACTGCAGATTGGGATACGTGGGATTCCGTAATGGTTTCTGTAAACTTGAAGGCGGGCCTCAACATTCTTTATTTGAAGTCCCTGGAAGAAAACGGAGCTCCGAATTTAGACCAATTGGCTTTCGACGTACCGGGAGTGAGCCTTTATGAGAGCGAATCTCAGCTTTCGGGAATAGACTCTCTGCAAGTAAAGGCAGGCGAGTCTGAAAGTGCGGCACTCAATTCAAATCTCCGCCTCGCTAATGGCGTATATGTGAACTTTAGTGAAAATACGATTGTCACACACCATGGCGGCAATGTAGAATTGGGCTTTTTTGACATGAAGGGCCACTGTATAGCGCGAATTGCCAAGAACGTTCCGGCAGGGAATACTGACCTGGGCGAACAGGTAAAAAATCTACCTGGAGGAATTTACGTGGTTCAGGTAAAGTTCAACGGCAAGAAACTTAAAAACGTGATGCGAACAAAAATCAACAGGTAAAAATCAATCTCTCAAATCCCCAACCGAAGCACCCCGGCGAATGTCGGGGTGTCTTTTATTGTAGATAAATAAAATTTTTGCTGGTTGTCTAGGGACAACCCTTAATTTGCAAAACCCTACCCTTGTTGTGTAAACGAGGGTAATTTTTATGGTATAGGAGATTATTATGGGATGCTTTAGACATAAAATGTTGACATGGGCGTTTGCCCTTGGACTTGTGGGGGTGACCCATGTTTATGCGGGTTCCCCGATTGTCAAGGTGGACTTCGACATGAGCGGGCGCAATTCGAGCGAAGTTACGGAGCCCAACTATATTCCGTGGGTGGTTTCGGGTGTCACTTCCAAGGACACGACCCTTTCGGGCATAAAAATCGGAATCGCCGGTAGCGGAAATATTAAGGCCACCTGGTACAAGGCGGGCGTGCAGTCCCCTAGCTACGCAAAACTGGTTTGCGACGGCGTGATTATTGAAAACGGCGGTAACATTACGCTCACTTTCTCGAATCTTGCCGCTGGCTCGCACAGTTTGTTGCTTTATCTTAACGATGTCAGCGGTACGGCGACATCGAACAGCATCGATGTCTATGTGAATAACTCCAAGCAAACTTCCGTGAAGCCGACGAACCGTGCGCTTTCGACATCCGAGGCCGCTACGGCGTATGTGACGTTCTCTGTAAGCGGGACTTCCGCTTCTACGGCAATCAAGTTGAATCTGAGCACGGCGACTTTGAATGCGTTTGAACTCAATGTTCCGAATGTGGCGGCACAGGCTTCCAGCCCTTCACCAACGGATTTGGATTACCACACCCCACACGACAATGGCGCTCTCACGCTGACCTGGACGGCGGCAAGCGGCGCGACCAACCACCGCGTATTCTTTGGCACGGATTCTACCTCGGTCGCAAAAGCAACAACTAGCACGACAGCGATTTACAAGGGTGAACAGTCCGGCACGACCTACAAGGTTTCGGGAACGACTCCGCTTTCGACTTATTACTGGCGCGTAGATGAAGTGAACGGTTCTACGGTGACTCAGGGCAATGTGTGGAGCTTTAAGCCGGGACGTCTTGCATTTGAAGGTGCCGAAGGCTATGGCCGTAACGCTCTCGGTGGTCGTGGTGGCAAGGTGGTTTATGTGACAAACCTGAACGACGATGGCGCAGGCAGTTTGCGCGAGGCGTGCACGGCGGATATTGGACCGCGTACCATTATGTTCAAGGTGGCGGGCATGATTCAGCTCAAGTCCCGCTTGGTGTGTAATCATAGCCAAGTGACGATTGCAGGACAGTCTGCGCCGGGTAAAGGAATTACCATTAAGAGTGCTCCCATCGGTTTTACCGGCAACGACATGATTATCCGTTTTATGCGAGTGCGTCTGGGATACGGTCAAACTTATGACGGAATGGGACTCACCGGTGGTGACCACAGCATTCTGGATCACGCATCTATCAGCTGGACCATTGACGAGGCGTTCTCTAGCCGCGGCGGCAAGAATATCACTCTTCAACGCACCTTGATTTCGGAAGCCTTAAACGTGGCCGACCACCAGAATTATCCGTCGGGTACGGGGCATGGATACGCGGCGACCATCGGTGGTGACATCGGAAGTTTCCACCACAACTTGCTGGCCCATAACGAGGGCCGTAACTGGAGTATGGGCGGCGGCCTTGATGGTAACGGTTATTATGCCGGTCGCTTGGATATTTTCAACAATGTGGTCTATAACTGGGAAGGCCGCGTCACGGATGGCGGCGCTCATGAGGTGAACTTTGTCGGCAATTACTACAAGGCGGGAGCTGCATCGCGCATCTTGGATTATGTGCTGAGTGCGGATCTCGAAGGAACTGGCAATGGTTCGCAGGCGTATTACTTCCACAACAATGTCTTGCAACTTAAGGATGGCTCGTTTAAGTGCGATGGTACGAATGACGGTAGCACATCGAATGGCGGGTCCGGAAAAGCAGACGCCTGCAAACGCTACACCCTGAGTAATGGACAGAATCTCAATTGGAATGTGTGGAACAGCAAGCCCTTCTTTGAATCTTATGCGACCATCCAGGGCGCAAAGGCTGCCTATAAGGACGTGTTGAGCGATGTGGGCCAGCGTATGCCAATTTTAGACAACCACGATCAGCGCATGATTCGCGAAACCAAGAACGGAACCTATAGCGCCACGGGTTCCAAGAGCGGACTCCCCGGAATCCCTGACCGTGAAACTGATGTCACCGATACCGCGAATATCAAGGGCTGGGAACCGTATCCGAGTGCGAGCTGGGCAGACGATTACGATAGCGACCTTGACGGTCTCCCGGACTGGTGGGAAAATATGTATGGCTATAATCCGAAATCCAAGAGTGGCGACTTTAGCGATGCGAATAAGGACCGCCTGGGTGATGGTTGGACAGAACTGGAACGCTACCTGGAGTGGATGGCTCGCGCCCACTATACTTTTGCAAAGGGTGAAACCCAGGTGATTGACCTTTCGCAGTTTACTGCAGGCTATGACAACGGAACTTACACGGTTTCCGCTCCGACAGGCGTGACTGCAACTGTGAACGGCTCCAAGATGACGGTCAAGCTTGCCGATAATTTCGGTGGCGTTGGCTACATCAAGTTTACGCTTAAGGACAAGGACGGCGACTCCTTCGGCCGTTATATCGGTGTGACCCAGCAACTTGCCGCAAGTGCTACTACTCCCACAAGTTCTTCTTCCTCGGAAGCTGTTACGCCGGCATCTAGCAGCTCCGTGACTCCGGCTTCTGCTGCAGGAAGTGCCGACGGTGTTTACCAGGCCGAAGATGGAACGCTTGCAAATGACGCAATCTTTGAAGACCGCAACACAGGATTTGCTGGAACGGGCTATGTGAACTTTGCTGCAACCGCAGGCAGTTCCACGAAGATCCCTGTAACAGTAAAGGCTGCTGGTGAATACACCGTGACACTCACCTACGCCCTTGGCAAAGACGAAACAC
This sequence comes from Fibrobacter succinogenes, assembly GCA_902781185.1. GTDB lineage: Bacteria > Fibrobacterota > Fibrobacteria > Fibrobacterales > Fibrobacteraceae > Fibrobacter > Fibrobacter succinogenes_G. The sequence goes on along the minus strand of CACZII010000037.1, from coordinate 1,024 downwards.
GTAAACTCTGCATTAGGGTGGGTGGTGAAGAAGCCGTACAGATGGAATTTGCCTCAACGGGAACATGGTCTGACTGGAAAACGGTCGACATTACACTCAACCTTGTTGCCGGTGTAAACGAAATTGAGTTTGCTACCATTGATGGCGATGGGCCGAATTTGGATCAGATTAAGCTCACCCTGTCGGAAAATACATCATTTGCCGTGCCGAATTCTGTAGCAAAATTCCATTCTAGCGTTTCGAACAATATCGTGTTCATGACCGGGGTTCCGCAGAATGCAAAAATTACCGTGACTGATTTTAGTGGCAAAAACCTGATGACACAAAAATCTATCGTGACGACAAACGGCACGGCATCGGTAAGCCTCCAAGATTACGGCTGTGGCATTTACCTAGTGAATATTCGCAGTATTTATGGTAGTGCCAAGTTTAACAAGACCATCAAGGTTATGCGTAGATAAGTCGCAAATGGAACCTTATACACTTAACAAAAAAGGCCTAGGCTCGAATGAGTCTAGGCCTTTATCGAAAGCGTCTATTCTTTCCCGCCGACGGGGAAGAGGGCGAACTGCAGTTGGAAAACCTTGTCGCTGGATTCATCTTCTTCGGCGATGAGGGCGATCTCTTTGCGGAAGGCGTTGATGCGCTCTACGATGCGCTCGTAGCCCTCCTGGCTTATGCCGAGGGTGAGCCCTGAAATGTGACGCGTGCCCGGAGGGTCGCGGTCAATAGAATCGGCGGCGAGCTTTAGGCATTGCTGATGGTATCCGCGGAGCGCGAGTCTCGAAGTGCGGTCGCCGGTAGTGATGGCGCTTTCGGTGAGCGTGTAGTTGCCGCTCTTGTCTTTCTTGATGAGCAGGCAATCTTCGAGAAGCTTTACGGACTTCTTCGCTTCTTCGGCGGTGATGCGGGGGTGTACCCTCTTTGCGAGGGCCTCGTAGTCGCCGTCAAAACCGAACATGCCTATAAGGCTGCGGATGATGAGGTGTCTCCAGTCAGAATACACCATATACTGAGTGTGTCC
>CACZII010000036.1 GCA_902781185.1 Fibrobacter succinogenes | reverse complement strand
AACAAACAGGAGCAATCCATGAAGAAACTGTACATTCTGGCCTTGATGGTCGCATTCCTTTTCACCTCCGCCGTCGCCGACGACGATCCACCTCCTCGTGGCAAGGCCGCTAACGTGACCATTATTACCAACCCGCCTAACAGCGATGTTTACCTGGGCGGCGAACTGCTTGGCAAGAGCCCCATCGAGAACATGTCCGTCAAGTCTGGCCGTCAGACTCTGGTGGTGATCGACCAGGGTTTTGAACTGGTGAACCAGCGCGTAAACGTGTGGCCCGGTAACGACAAGCGCAACAAGTTTGACTTCGGTACCAAGATTCCTAAGGGCAACATCAAGGTGACCACCATCCCCGGCAAGTGCCTGATCTACGTTGACGGTGACAACGCCGACAAGACCGATGGCGCCGCACTCACCATCACGAGCCTCGACGCCGGCGACCACGTTGTTCGCGCTGAATGCAGCAACGGCCGCTCTGCCGAAGAACTGGTGACGGTCCGTGGCGAAGAAACCGCCGAAATCACCCTGGACGCTTCTAAGGGTAAGAAGTACAAGAGATAATTCTCGCGACTTCGCAAAGTTCCACGACGTTTTCAATTCCCCGGCCAAAAGCCGGGGCTTTTTTGTTTGCCTTAACGGCTTATTTAGCTATATTAACTTCTGTAAACTTAAACCTGAAAACAGGAGAAAAACATGTCTAAGATTTGGATTATCGGCCTTTGCGCAAGCCTCATGGTTCTCGTTGGTTGCGGCGGCAAGAAAGTTACTCGTATCGACGAAAACTCCGTCACCGACCTTTCTGGCGCCTGGAACGACACCGACTCCCGCCTGGTGGCCGACGAGATGATTACCGACTGCCTGAACCGTCCCTGGTACCAGACCATGATCCAGCAGAAGAACGGCATTGTGCCCACTGTGGTCATCGGCAAGATCCGCAACAAGAGCCACGAACATATTAACGTGGAAACCTTCGTGAAGGACATGGAACGCGCCCTTATCAATTCTGGCAAGGCCGACTTTGTGGCCAACGCCGAAGAACGCGCCGAACTGCGTAACGAGCTTGCTAGCCAGGCCGGCAACGCCACCGAAGAGACCCGCAAGGACGCCGGCCAGGAAATCGGCGCCGACCTGATGCTCACCGGCACCCTCAATTCCATCGTGGACCAGGAAGGTGGCGAACAGGTCATCTACTACCAGGTTGACCTGGAACTCACCGACATCCAGAGCCACCGCAAGGTCTGGGTGGGCGACAAGAAGATCAAGAAGTTCGTCTCCAAAGGCAGCGTGAAGATGTAGTATAGAGTCTCGTTCTGAAATCGGAACGAGAAACGTATGGATCCCCTCCCCTATCGCCTTCGGCTCCAGGGTCGAGGATGACGTTCAACGGAAAGCCTGATGCTTATGAAACGTTCTCTCCTTCTTTTATTCACAGCGGTTCTCTTAACGTCATGTGCCAACAAGTCCATGACGCGTTACGAGACGCTTTCCCCGACCCTGGAAAAGAAAGGCTTCGAGGCCACCATCGCTGAGGTGAAGAAGGAGAAAGACGACCTTTACGGTTCTAATAGCGAGTTCCTGTACTACTACGACCTGGGAATCCTCCACCATTACAACCGCAACTTTGACGAAAGTATCAAGAACCTGGCTCAGGCCGAAAAGATCTACGAAGATCTCTACACCAAATCTTTGACCAACGAAGCGGCGGCAGTACTCACCAACGACAACACCCGCCCTTATCGGGCAAGGCCCTTCGAACTCTTGACCATGTATCAGTACCAGATTCTGAACTATCTGGCCAAGATGGATTTGGACGGCGCCCTGGTAGAAGTCAAGCGTTCGCAAATCGCCATGAACGCCCTTTACCAGAAGGATAAGGACAAAGTAAACGACAACGGTTACCTGCGCTACCTGCAGGCACTAGTCTACGAACTGGACGGCGACGAAGACGAGGCAGCCATCGCCTACATCAAGGCCATCAAGGCTTTTGACGAAAGCAAGATGGGTGTTCCGCAAGAGTTCTTTGAGTTCGCCACCGAAAGTCTGCGCCGTATGGAGCGGGAAGACGATATCCGCGCCCTGAAAAAGCCGGAGCTTGCAAGCACACCCAAGGCCACCGCCGTTCATGAGCAGGGGCAAGAAATCATCGTGCTGGGTTACGCAGGCCATAGTCCCATTCTCGGCGAGATGTACCTGTCGGGAACCTTCGTAAGCGCAGGCGCCATGAACCTGTACTACAAGGACGGCGAGACCGGAAGGCAGATGTCCTTTACCCTGGTGGCGCCCCCTGTACCTGGCGCCGGTAGCGGCACATTCCACATCGGGTTTGCCCTGCCCGAGGTTCGCAAGTACAAGAGCCGTGTAAACAGGTTCGAAGTTTCGCTGGACAACCAGCCCCGAGTAAAGCCCGAGAAGGTCATGGACGTAGACCAGGAACTGCGGCAGAACATGGATGACGAGCGCAATACCGTCATCACCCGCACTGCTGTTCGCGTTATCCTACGCACCATTGCCGCCCAGAAGGCCAAGCAGGCCACCAACACAGGCAATGGCATTTTTGACCTGCTGAAAAACATTGCCGTAGACGTGGGCCAGAGCCAGCTGGAGCAGGCCGACCTGCGCGTAGGACTGTTCCTGCCCCACTCCTTCTACATGACCCGCCTGCCTGTTGCACCCGGAAGCCACGACGTGAGCGTGGCCGCCATCGGGCCCCACGGGGAGACCGTGGGTGTATACAGGTTCGACAAGCTTTCGGTACGCAAGGGCCAGAAGGTGCTACTTATCGTTCCGGCCATCAAATAGCGGAATTTTTTTAGGCCGACGCCTAACACCCCCGCGAAAAATTTATATAGTTTCCTTGTAAAATTTCACGGAGGTCACACTATGAATTTTAAGGTCGTACTTGCTGCGGCAGCACTGCTCGCTACCCAGTCCTTCGCTATTATCGGTATCGGTGGTCATTACGCCCCCGGATTCGGCACCAAGATGAAGGCCGCCCCGGCAGCCCCCGTTGCCGATGGAATCCAGTTCAGCCACGGCGGCTTTGACGGTACCATGCAGGGATTCGGCTTTAAGCTGTGGATTGACCTGCTGCCCATCTTCGACATTGAAGCCACCTACAACATCCAGTTCGGTTCTTACGATGCAGCCCTTTACGTAGACGGCGTTGCCGAACCGCTCCCCCTGGAAATTGAACTGGCCGGCACCCCCTTTGGCAAGGCGAACCCCAAGTTCGTGGCCAGCGGCCTGGACGTGTCCTTGACCTACCCCATTACCTCTATCCCCGTCATCAGGCCCTATATCGGTGGCGGTGTGACCTACCACCTGAACACCTTCGTGCTGAACCAGAGCTTTGTGCAGGGTATCATCGATGACCCCGCCATTTCGGACTTGATCAAGAGTGCCGCCAACAAGGAAGGCCTGGATCCCGAAGCCCTGCAGGCAAAGGCCCAGGAACTTGAGAACCTTGGCCAGACTCTCAAGCAGAAGGTCCAGGACAAGGCCATGGACGAAGGCCTGAAAACCAGCATCGGTGGTCACGTGCTGGTGGGCGTGCGTGCCAAGCTTCCCATTATCCCCATTGCTGCCTACTGCAACTTCAAGTACTACTTCGGCGGCGACTATCCCGCAGAAGTCGATGCAGGCAACATGACCCTGGAAGTGGGTGGCGGATTCGCGCTCTAAGGATTCGCACTCTAAGATTTGAATTGAAAGGAAAAAAGATGAGCCAGAACACAAGCAATACAAGCATCCTCATTATCGAAGACGAAATTGCCATCGCCGAAGGCCTTGTGGACCTTTGCGAACTGAACGGTTACAACGTAAAGCACTGTGCCGATGGCGAATCAGGCCTTGCCGAAGCTCTGACCGGACAGTATGGACTAATCCTTCTGGACCTGATGCTCCCTGGAATTGACGGCTTTACCGTCTGCGACAAGATTCGCGAAAAAGACAGGAGCATTCCCATCATTATCCTCTCTGCAAAGAATTCTGACGAAGATATCATCAACGGCCTCAAGTACGGCGCCGATGACTATATCCCCAAGCCCTTCTCCGTTCCCATGTTGCTGGCCCGTATTGAAGCAGTGCTTCGCCGCAGCCGCCAGAGCGCCGAGAACGAAGGCAAGCTCATTGCCGGTAACCTGAAGATCGATTTCCGCGAATACCGCGGCACCCGTGGCAACGAAGAAATCGCCTTCACCCGCAAGGAAGTGGAAATTCTCGAATACCTGTGGACCAACCGCGACCACGCCGTTCCCCGTTCCGAACTGCTGCGCAAGGTCTGGGGTTACGAGAACGCCGATTCCGTGGACACCCGCACCGTGGATATCCATATCACCAAGCTCCGCAAGAAAATCGAAGACGATCCTTCTCACCCGAAGTTCCTGGTAACATTCCGTGGCGAAGGCTACCAGATGTGTTCGGCTCCTGAATGCACAAAGTCCACGTAATCTTTGCCTCCATCTTTGTTGTCATCACGATACCACTGGCAATACTTCTTTACCAGTCGTATTCGCAGTTGCAGTTGGGTACCAACTCGCTCTACACAGGGCACGCCATGTTCGTGGCCAACACCCTGAACCAAAGGCTCGCCCGCGACCTGGCTGTCGAAGAAAAACGCTCCTACTCCGAATACGGGTTTATCCGCACCGTGCAGGTGATTGGTGGCGAAGAAAATACTTTGTCTGAACTGGTAGACTACCCTGTCACCAGCCAGTACACGGGACTTGTAGGGCATTTCCAACTCACTCCCGATAACACGCTCCGCACACCATTCCTGCCCGAAGGCCGATTCGGGCAAATCCTCCTGGAACAAATTCCTCAGGCCGAAAGGCTGCGCCGCGAAGAAGTCCGTAGCAAGATCAAGACCATCCTGGACGAACTGCATATCGAGAATCACGGCATCGAAGCCATGGCCCAGCCCAGAGATTCTGTGGAAAAGGTTATCGACTACATCTATAAGCAAGACCCCAAACTGGACCATAGCAAGAACAAGGAACTTATAAGACCCCACCGCGTTGAAACCACTTCGGAAATGGAAAACATTGCGTTCAATGCCGAATCCCAAGACATGGACAGCCTCTCTGCGGCCACGGTGAACTACAACCTTGAAGTGGAAATCGAACCCTTCATGGCGAAAATCAACAGCTCCTATATTGTCTTTTATCGTAACGTCACTCGGGGCAGCGAACTTTACATCCAAGGCTACATTGTAGATACCAAGGCGTACCTGAACAGTCTCGTCAAGAACGAGACGCAGTTCTACCCGCTTGAAAAAGACCTGGTGCTGGAATTCCGCGATGGAACGAGAACGTTGCTTGCCTTCGGCATCCCCGACGCTTCCCAAGAAATTTTCTCCACCAAGCTTATTCCGCCCCTCAACAGTATCTCCCTGGTGATGCACATGAAGAACAGGGACGATTCCAGGGGAAGTTCCTTCCTTATTTTCCTCGGGGCTGTGGTGCTTATCATTCTGGGTGGCGGTCTTGTGGCTATCTACCGCCTGACCAAAAGCGAACTGAACCTGGCCAAGAAAAGGCAAGACTTTATTTCTGCGGTGAGTCATGAACTGAAGACCCCGTTGACGTCTATCCGCATGTATGCCGAGCTGCTGCAGAACTCCTGGGTGGCAAACGAAGAGAAAAAGCAGAAGTATTACAACCAGATAGCAAGCGAGGCCGACCGGCTTACACGACTAATCCAGAACGTGCTGAACCTTTCCAAGCTAGATGGCGACCGCTGGAACGTGCAGCTCGCCAAGGACAGGCCCAAGGCGGTGCTAGACGACTTTGTAGCCACCTACAGCAAGAACGTGGAGAAGCACGGCTTCGAGCTTACCGTTTCTTCGGATACTGACGTGCGGGATATCACTCTGATGATGGACCGGGATGCCATTATGCAGATCTTGATGAACCTGGTAGACAACTCGCTGAAGTTCTCCAAGGATGCGGACTACAAGATGATTGTCATAGAGCTCCGCATCAAGGATACCGACGTGTACCTGGCCGTTCGCGACTATGGCCCGGGTATCCCGCCTGCCGAAATGAAAAAGGTATTCCAGGAATTTTACCGCGTCGAAAACGAGATGACCCGCAGGACAAGCGGAACGGGTATCGGACTTTCTATGGTGAAAAAGCTCTGCACCCTCACCAACATGAAAATCGAGATGGAAAACGCCGGGCCCGGACTCCGCACCAAGATCCATTTCCCGCCACTTGAAATATAGTGCGTTCTTTTCCAGAGAATGTAAAACAATAGATCCGCCCTTTTGGGGTGTAAGGCGGCACCTCAGCATGTCATGCCCGGCTAGACTGGGCATCTTCTTTTCTTTTTTGTATTTTTATTGCCATGACGCAAGAAGACATTCTCAACAATCCGGAACAGTACGACCTCTCCATTGAAACGGTGGGAACGGGAACCCTGAAATCCCCCATGAAGGGCGTGCAGTTCGTCTCTGACGGCGACCGTATCAGCCTTACCACCGACGTGAACCGCATCAAGAAGTTTATCGATAGCGGGAAGGAGATTCCCTCCCTCGAAGCGGCCGGTCCCAGGGAAACAATTTTCCATGACCCCGCCTGGACCCGCGCGGGCATCGTGACTTGCGGTGGCCTGTGCCCCGGTTTGAATAACGTTATCAAGGGTCTTGTACAGGTGCTGTGGTTCGACTACGGCGTGCGTAATATCTTTGGCATACCTTACGGTTACCGCGGACTGAACCCGGCCTACGGCTACCCGCCCATCATGCTGAACCCCGACGTGGTAGACGCCATCCAGGATGACGGTGGTACTATCCTCGGAAGTTCCCGCGGCATGCAGGAACCTTCCATCATGGTGGATACCCTCATGCGGCTGAACATCAACGTGCTGTTCTGCATCGGCGGTGACGGAACCCTCCGGGGTGCACACGCTATTGCCGAAGAGGTGAAGAAGCGTCGCCAGCCTATTTCTGTCATCGGCATTCCAAAGACCATCGACAACGACCTGAACCTTATCGACCGTACATTCGGTTTCGAGACGGCGGTGCTCAGCGCTACAGACGTTATTACCAGCGCCCACAACGAAGCCAACGGAGCTTTCAACGGACTCGGGCTCGTGAAGCTCATGGGACGTGACTCCGGCTTTATCGCTGCCTACGCGGCTTTGGCCACCACAGTGGTGAACTTCTGCCTCATTCCAGAGGTGCCTTTCACGCTGGAAGGCGAGAACGGACTTTTCAAGGCTCTCGAAAGCCGCTACGGCAGCGGAAAGACCCACGCCGTCATCGCTGTCGCCGAAGGTGCCGGGCAGGAACTGTTCAAGGACCTTCCCGAACGCAAAGATGCCAGCGGAAACATTTTGAAGAACGACATCGGTGAATTCTTGACCCGCGAAATCAAGAACCACTTCGACAAGGTGGGCAAGGAAGTCAACATCAAGTACTTTGACCCGAGCTACATGGTCCGTAGCATTCCCGCCAAGGGAACCGACGCCATCTTCTGCTTCCAGCTGGCCGAAAGCGCCGTACACGCAGGCATGGCAGGCAAGACCGACATGGTGGTGGGCAGCATGAACGAACAGTTCAGCCACGTGCCTATAGAATACGCCGTCAATGAACGCAAGAAGATCAATCCCAACGGACCGCTCTGGCACGCCGTGCTTGGAGCGACACGCCAGCAGGACTACTTCTCCGGAAAGGGAAAGGGAAGGAAGTAGAAAAGTGTGAAATGTGAAGTGTGGGGTGTGAGATGACTAATTTCACATTACACGTCACACATTACACATTGTTAGTATGGTGATAAGGTTTTTAACAACCATCCTCCTCTCCGCTGCTGTTTGCTGTTTTGCAAACAAGGACCTTGCTTTTGCAGATTCTTGCTACATGGCACGGGCAGAGCGTGCCAATGGCGACAAGGCCGACAAGAAAAATGCAGAGCTCATGATTGCCGCCTACAAACGGGCGCAGAAAGATTCTTCCGTAGCAGAAAAGGCAACGGAGGGTTTGGTCAAGAGCGTCTATTTTGCCTTCCGATTTGTACCCTTCGAAAAGAACAAACGCAAGGTAAAACTGGACACCCTGAAAACCATCAGCGAAAACGCTTACAACCGCTATCCGAAAAACAAGGAAATCGCCCACATTTACGCAGCCTCTGTCTCTATGTGGGGCGCCGAAAAGAACCCACTTGCCGCCGTCAAGGATGGTGTGGCCGCCAAGGTCCGCGATGTAGCCACCGCTACAGGGAATTACCAAGTGCTAGGGCGCGCCCACCAGCTGCTCCCCCACATTCCCATTATCCTCTCGTGGCCCGACAAGGAACTTGCCGATAAATACCTGACCATGGCTCTAAAGCAAGACCCTGGCGACCTGTACAACTATTTCTTCTTGGCGGAACTTCGCTTTGACCAAAAGAAATACGACGAAGCCCAAAAACTTATTGACCGCGGCCTTTCCAGAGGGGTCCGCACGGACTACATGCTCGAAGACAAACGTGGCCGCTGGCACCTGAAAGAACTTCAGAAAAAACTAGACAAGAAGCATCCGCGACAAGCGAAATAACAAGTTTTTCCCAAAAAAACACCATTTATAAACACATTATCGCGGAAAGGCCCCTAAAAAGTTTGCTTTTTAGGGATTTTTAATTTAGTTTCATTACTAAAGAGTATAGTAATGTCAGAAAGAGAACTTGGCTTACCCGAGGAAATCCGGCAGGAATACGAAAATTCCGAGATTCCTCTTGCAGTCTATCAACTTATTGATGGACGTGTTCGGACTATTCTCGTTTCAAAAGGACTTATCCATTGGCAAGCGCCAGGCCTTACCCGTGAAGACCTGATACATCTCCTTGATACAGGAATGTACAGAGATGTCCACCGTGAAGACCTCGCCTTTGTGGCAACCAAGGCTGCAGAATTTTCAAAAATGAAAGATGGCCACTACGATGTGGTCTATCGCCAAAAGCTTTATGGTAAAGAAGAATACCGCACCATCCATGCCTCAGGATACCACCGGCATCTAGACAACGGCACAAAAATCGCCGTTATCTGCTACGACGACGTGACCGCCGCCTTAGAATCCAATGGCAACGATAGACGTGGCTTCGAGAACAATATTATCGAATTCCTGAACATGGACAAGGTGGACCCCTTCGTGATTTTCGACGCGGGCACCCACGAAATCTACATGGTCAGCACTACCATCGAGAAACTTTGGAAACCCGTGCGACCCTTTGATTCAGGAATCAAGCTAGAGGATTATTTCTTCAGCGAAAAGGAACTCGCCCAAATTCCTTTTGACGAAATTTTTGAAAAGGGTGAACTCATTATCAGGAGCCCCCGCACCGGGAAAGACCTGATTGTGAGCGTATCCCAAATTCCCTGGCACAGCAAGAAAGCCATATTCTTGCGAATCAGTGAACACGCTGACCGTTACTTTGACTCTCTGACCGGGCTTCCGAACCAAGAATATGGACGCGTTTGCAGCGGTCATTACGAAGAAGATATCGTCAAGATGGGCGGAACCCCGGCAATCATCTTCTTTGACATCGTCGGAATGAAACTGTTCAATAGCGCCAACGGATTTAATCAGGGAAACGAATTCCTGATCAATTTTGCAGCATGCCTCAAAAAACATTTCCCAAACAATCTGGTCTGTCGACTCTCTAACGATCATTTTGCCGTTATTGCGAACCTTTACAATATCGAAGAAACGCTGCAAGAAATCCGCAAATGCGTCAAGAGCGCCATCTCGAAAATTTCGATGGACCTCTTTGTCGGAATCTGCAAGGTCGAAGAATTTAACGATTTCATCGAAACAATCGAAAAAGCAAAACTGGCCTGCATCATACAGAAAAAGAAGGGCGACAATTTCATCCGTTATTACGACGAGGAATTAAACAAAGACCTTTTACTGCAAAACTACGTGGTGAACCATATCGACGACGCTATCGCCAACGACTATATCAAGGTTTACTACCAACCGGTCGTACGTACCATCACGGGAACATTCTGCGGTATGGAAGCCCTTGCTCGCTGGATTGACCCGCAATACGGTTTTTTGGGCCCAGCAATCTTTATCGGAGCCTTAGAGGAATCTAGACAGATTCACAAGCTTGACAGCCACATCATAGAACTTGTCTGCAAGGAGCTACGGGCCGAACTCGACCAGGGGAATTCTATCGTTCCCGTTTCCTTCAACCTGTCCCGCCTAGACTTTATCGGGTGTGATATTTTCGAAGAGGTCGAAAAATCCCGCGAAAAACATAGGATAGACCGCGAATACATTCACGTTGAAATCACAGAAAGTATCATGGCATCTGATCCGTATGTCCAAAAAGAAATCGAAAGGTTCCGGCAAGCGGGTTACGAAGTCTGGATGGACGATTTCGGCAGTGGATACTCCTCTTTGAACACTCTCAAGGATTACAAGTTCGACGAACTGAAGATCGATATGGCGTTCCTCTCGAACTTCAACGATGTATCCCGTATCATCATCAGCTCCACTGTCCGCATGGCGAAAAATCTTGGCCTAAAGACCCTAGCAGAAGGCGTCGAGACCAAGGAACAGATGGAATTCCTAAAGAGCATCGGCTGCGAAAAGGTCCAGGGTTATTATTACGGAAAGCCCCAACCCCTGAAAGACACCTTGAAGCACATGGAATCTACGGGTATAATTAAAGAAGACCGCAATATGGGCCTTGTATATTCAAAGATGGGGAGCCAGGACTATCAGGTAGATTCCCCCAAGGCCATTATGTCTTATAAAGACGGAATCTTCAGATTCCTGTTCGTGAACAACCAGTACAAAGAACAGCTCCAAAGCCTTGGCTTTACAAGTCTCGAAGAAGTAGAGGCGGCTGCAAGTAACCCCAAGAATCCAGTGTACTATACACTCCACGAAGCTGAAGGAAGTGCCTACAAGGCTCCATGCGAAATAACCTATGTAACGCGTGGAAAGTATGTCTTTATGCGGGGAGCCCTAATTGCCGATATCAACGGCTACCACATTTACAACCTCATGCTGCGCAATACAAATGTAAGTGCATCGGACAAATCCTCCAGCAACACCAATGGAACCATTCCAACGGAGAAAAAGACCATTTTGCTGGCCGACGGCAATCTGCAAAATAGGGCATTCCTTGAAAGCCTATTAAGGATCAATTACAACCTGCTACTTGCCGAAGATGGGGAGCAGGCTATTGAACTCTTGAACGAACACGAAAACAATATTTCCTTAGCCCTGATTGAAGCAAATCTTCCAAAATTAGACGGGTTCAAGATTATCCAGAAGTTCCAGGAAAACAGGCAAGACGCACAAATTCCGTTTATCATCATGACCGACAACCTGGACCTTGCAAAAGAAAGTATACGCCTGGGAGCCCAGCAGTTCATTCACTTGCCCATTAAGGACAAGGACATGATTAAGGCAAAGATTGACGGTACAATCAAAAATGCCGAAGCATTGCGCCAGATGGCACTGAATTACATGGAATACATTCCTGGAGGTGTCATTCTCATCAACCCCAAGGATGGCAAAATCCTTTATATGAACGCCAAGGCGCTAGACATCTTTGACTGCGACAACATCAATGATTTCCAAAACTTTGTCGGAAAGCATTTCAAAAATCTCATCATTCCAGAAGATTACGAAAGAACCATCTCTACTCTCAAGAAACACATTTCAAGCAACAGTAACAAGACAAAGCAAATTTCCTGCCGTACCAAAACCAACAATGGAAAGATAAAGCGAATCTATCTAGTAGGGCGCGTCTTCAAGAAAACGCCTTATGGAACTATTCTCTCAGGGTTCATCTCGGAAGATGATATAGCAATGAAGAATTATTTCACCCGAAAGGATGCTTTTGAAAAATTCATGGCATCTGGCGAGGCGACCCATACTAAGTCTTACGACCCAGGCTACAAGGGATTCCTTATCTGGAACATCACCAAGAACACTCCTGTAATCCGCATGGACGGCATATCGTACATTCCCAAGGAATGGGATGGAAAATACACTTACGAGAGTCATTACAGTTACTTGAGTTCGCTGATGATGAAGAGCGAAGAAAACCTTTTGAGAGCAATGGACTACACGCGCGAAAGGCTGATTCTCGATCACCTGAACAAATGCATTGTTCCGCCACTGGACATATCCTACGATGTAGACGGTTACCGCTTCACCATTCGTTCGACTTTTGATACGATAATGGACCCGGATACGGGAGACATTATCCTAAAACTCCAAAATAATTGTATCTCGACGACTAAAGAATAATTACAGCACCGAAGGTGCCCACGAAAACACCCCGCTGACCTAAAAAGTGCGGGGTGTTGAGTGTAAGGAGGGTGTTAGGGAGGGCG
>CACZII010000035.1 GCA_902781185.1 Fibrobacter succinogenes | reverse complement strand
GTGCCCTTGCCGCAGTAGGTCTTCTTGTCGCCGTCGCGGAGTTCGCAAGCTTCGCGTTCGCCGGTAGAAGCACCGCTCGGGACAGCAGCGTGACCCTTCACGCCGTTTTCGAGGGTAACATCAACTTCGAGAGAGGGATTGCCGCGAGAGTCGAGGATCTGGCGGGCAACAACGGATTTAATTTTAGAAGCCATTTTTTAGCCTTTTGGTTTAGTGTGAAATTTTCGTGCTGTAAATATAGGAATTTCGTCTTCAGTCCTTCAAGCACCTAATGGAAAAACCTTCATCCTTGCGATCATAGGACGACTTAGATTCCATTGAATCGACGAACATGTACCACATCCACGCATATACATTAGGTTTGGGCGTCCCTAGTTGGTCTATTGTCCAAAAAATCGTCTGATCCATAAATTTCAAATAGGACGGCCACAATGTTGATGCCGTATCGTCCATAGTACGATATCCATATCCCCCTAAAAAAGCCCCGAATGAAAATTCATCTATATACTCATTCGAATTATATTGCAACGATGCGTTTAATTTGTGAGCTAAACTCAAAAAGAGGTTACCCGACTTACCACAATCGCGTACATATTTAGACAATTGTTCGAACTCAGCAACGCTCGGAATGTGGAAACCCTCAGGGCAAATACCTCTATATGGTTCTTCTACTTGATTACAAAGCTTTTCAACACCACATTCATCTTCGGTCCGTCCCATAGCCGACGCCCAAGTATATAGCCGTCCATATTGGTTACAATTTTTTTCATCATTATCAAAGCAACCACTGTTATGAGCCTTAAAGACAAGATTTTCTGAAAGCCAAACCTGTTCCCCTATACGAACCGTCCCATAAATATGTCCATCACGATCATCCCTTATCTCGCCTTTTTCACATTCCGCCCGACAGACCAAATTCTCTTGCGAAGCTCCATCAAGCTCTTTAGCATCACCGATATTGCTGCTGGAATCGTCGCCACAGGCGTCGAGGGTCAGCAGGAAAGAGATTACAACGCACCCGAGGGTGCGCGCAATGACACAATGCTTGATCACAATGACACTTTTCTTGAAGTTCTTATACATCCTATCAAATTAGTCCTTCAGGCAACGGATATATCTTGCATTCTTCTCAAGGAAAACCCTTCCAAAGACAGCGTTTTCATATGTGTTCCTAAAAGCAACGTATACCCTGTAGACGTCATCCTTACCATACTTTGTGTAGGGCTTGTCTGTAGAAGAAGTCCAGAAAGCGGTGCTTGTAGACAAATCAAAATAACCAAGCTCAAAATTCTGATTATCGGGATCATATAGTTTCTTGTATTCACCATAAAGGAGATCCCATTCTATATAGAATTCTTCACTATTGCCATCACCATCTATTGCGGATTCCATATACCCACCAGGCAAAACGGTAAATCCGAACTTATCGTCTCCTTCGCCTGCGTAAACGGGAGCAGCATACCTGCCATAATGGGAGATATATTTTTCCCAGCCTTTTTTAGACTTGAGATGGTACCCCGAGAAATCATCACCAACCATTTCAAAAAGAACATTCCATTCCGCCCTGTTCGGCAAGTGCCAACCTTCTGGGCAGACCTTGTCGTTGTACGGGTAAAGCCTGCCGTACTTGTCACAGTTGGCAGAATTGTTGTCGTAACAGTAACTGCTGTCCACCTCATAATTAAGGTTTTCAGCCATCCATGTCTGGTCATGATTCTCAACCGCAGTAGGGTTCAGCGGGTTGGTGGTCGTGTAAATCCGCACGGTCTTGTATGTCTTACCATCACGGGAATCCTCTAGCGTTCCCTTTTCGGAATGGGCGATGGGGCCTTTGTAGACGCGGGGGCCTTCAACTTCGCCGCCACCCAAGTACGAAACCCATTCGCCGTCCTTACAGAAATAGCGTTCGTTAACAGCATCCCCTTTCGCGGTGGCAATTTTGGTTTCTACCGAATCACCTTCGTTTTCGGAAGAACATTCCCAAAACGGGTCATTCTCGTCAAGAATATATTCCCGAGCCTTGTCGTTCCACTTGCCGTCATAGCAATAATAAACAGAAGTGTCTGCCAGAACAACTGCCGCAGCCCCTTCGGTTTCATCGTCACAAGGGTCCAAATCCTTGAGAGATTTACGGACATCGAAGCCCGCCCTATAGAATTCCATTTCCATGGCGAAGTCTTCGCCATTTCCTTCGTTACTATTGGAACTGCTGCTGGAATCGTCGCCGCAGGCGGCAAGGATCAGCGGGAAAGAGATTGCTGCGCAACCGAGGGTGCGCGCAATGATACATTTTTTGCTCACAAAGGCGTTTTTCTTGAAACTCATAAGCACCTCTTACGAAATATTTCATAAGAAATATACATATTGTTTTCACGCCTAATAGGCGGAGTTTACCCCAGACTTGTTCCGCCATTACCTTTTTATACCCTCATTTTCTTTATTAATAATAATTAAATTTTATCAATCTAATAAAAATAATATATTTGACTATATGGATTGACGAAAATATATTATAGGTATAAGAAATTCAAAATCTAGAGAGGCCCGCCATGAAAACCGTAACCTATAACACCGCAAAAAAGGCCGTTGCCTGTGCAATCGCAGCATTTTCGTTCTTCTCCCTCAGTGCCTGCAGTGCCGACAGCAGCATTGCCGGCCCCGATACGAACTATAGCGTCACCAGCATCAACAACAATGATTTCGAAAAGTCGGTTGTTCCGGTGAACAATAGGCCTGCTCTGCCCGAGGGTCTCGGGTCCAAGTGGGGCACGGTTACGGATGTGCGGGACGGGAAAACCTACAAAACGGTGAGAATTGGCGTGCAGACCTGGATGGCCGAGAATATGAATTACGAGACCCGTTTGGGAAGTTACTGCTACGAAAACTCTGCCGATAGTTGCGCCAAGTATGGCCGTCTCTATACCTGGACGGCTGCCATTGGCTCAATTGACAATGAATGTGGTGTCAGACGAGATTGCAGCTATTTGGAAAATGCTAAGGTTCGGGGTGTATGCCCTCTTGGCTGGCGCGTGCCAACACTGGATGATTGGAATACTTTAATACATTACGTTGGAGGAATAGATGTTGCCGGCAAAATGCTCAAGTCCTATGGCGACTGGAATGGAGACGGAAGCAAGAGCGTCAAGAATCCGGACGGGTATGGTTTCTCTGCACGTCCTAGTGGTTACAAGGCAGATGGTATTGATTATTACGCCGGTGCCAGTTTTGGGACTGACTTCTGGACTACGGCCCAGGCCACAGGCCTTCTCAACAACGCGATGGCGATTTACATATCCCACAGAAGTAACAAAATATTTGGGATACGTGATCATAAGGATACCGGCAACCCTGTACGCTGCGTGAAGGACTAATTCTTTAGGCAACGGACCGAAACACGGAAATCTCCATTGATACTATACACGCCGCCCCGATTGTCATAAAACACGCTTAAATCACGCGACTCGCCGTAATAAGCCTTTGTAGAACTCCAAAATATCGCAGTTTTGCCCTCCAAAAAAGAAATATCAAAAAGCATGTCGCCTGCAGGCAGGGCGTTAAAGCCGTAAAGGTCCTCGCCATTGCCGTCTTTACCCTTGTCGTCTTCTACCCATCCACTAGTGGACTTGAGAGCCCTGGCCACATTGCCTACTCCACCAACATTTTCAATCAATGTCAGGAATTCGTCTCTGCTTGGAAGATGCCAACCACTGGGGCACGCCTCAAGGGCCGCGAAATAGTTGTAATAACGACCATACTTGGTACAGTTATCCCAATTGCACCAAATACGGCCAGCAAGTTTCGGGGTCTTCTTGGTATCATCATAGTTCAAGTTCTCCGCCATCCAGGTCTGCTTTCCGATTTGGACTGTCTTGTATGTCTTGCCATCGCGTTCATCGGTGAACGATCCCTTGACTACGGTCTTAGGGTCCACGGCCTTGCTGCTACTGCCGCCAAAGTCCGAAACCCACTCTCCGTTTTCGCAGACGTAGGTGTCAAAGATGGTGTCGCGGGGAACCCTGAACATCTGTCCCTCATTCTCCTTGTTGCATTCGCCCAAGTCATCCTTGGATTCCACAGTCTCGAGTTCTATACTAAGGCTATTGCTCCATTTATTCTTGTAGCATTTATAAAAGATGCTGTCCGCCTTTACATACACAGTCTCGAACTCGTTCTCGGAGTTGCACTTTTCCTTTTTAAGCGCGTCAATGGATTCGAAAACAGGCACGCCCATATCGTCACCGGACTGTTCCGAAGAATTGCTGCTGGAATCATCGCCGCAAGCGGCAAGGATCAGCGGGAAAGAGATTGCTGCGCACCCAAGAGTGCCAACAAGGATATTTTTCTCAAAGTTCATAAACACCTCTTTATTACAAATTAGTCCTTCACGCAGCGGACAGACATACCCATAATCTTGGGATAATATTTTCGTATCACCTTATTGACATCATTCATGATGGATATGGCGAAAGCACCTGCTGCGCTTTCCGGAGTCGATGACCAGAAGAAGGCGTAATTCCCTTTCGATCTGTAGAACTGGTTATAACCAAAATTAGCTCCAGCGGGCAGCGCAGAAAAACCGAGCATGTCGGCACCGCCTCCCCCATTCGACCAATCAGACGTATAAGACTTAAGGGCCATTGCATCCACCCCTGTAGACAAAAAACTGTTCCACTCCGTTTCACTAGGCAAATGCCAACCTTCCGGGCAAACCCCATGGACATTCTTGGCCCTAAGATCACACTCATGGTTATAACCGCAAACGTCTTCCGCCCTGCCAACTGCCGCAGCCCACGTATAGAGACGGCCATACTTAGTGCAGTTCTCTTCTTTAAATTCATAGCAGAGACTGCCCTCTTCCGTCGCGTAATTCAAGTTCTCCGCCATCCAGGTCAGTTTACCTATTTTCACGGACTTGTATGTCTTGCCGTCACGTTCATCCTTGAAGGTTTCCTTTACAGGCTCCTTGTACGGATCCCCGACAAATTCAAATTCGCCACTATTGCCGCCAAAGTCCGAAACCCACTCTCCGCTTTCGCAGGCGTAGGTATCGAAGATTGTGTCGCGGGGCACTCTGAACATTTGGCCCTCGTTTTCTTCGGTGCACTTTCCCAACTTGTCCTTGGATTCCACCGTCTCGATTTCTGCGTTAGGATCATTATCCCACTTATTCTCGTAACACACGTAAAAACTACTGTCTGCTTTCACGTAGACTATCTCGAATTCATTTTCAGAATCGCACTTTTCCTTTTTTAGTTTATCAATGGATTCATAAATGTCGACACCCATTTCCTCAATTTCTTCCAGAGTAAACAGCGGAACATCTTCGGCATTCTGAACATTGTTGGAACTGCTGGAATCGTCGCCGCAAGCGGCAAAAATCAGCGAGAAAGAGATTGCCGCACACCCGAGAGTGCTCGCAATGGCAAGGCGCTTGGACTCAATGACATTTTTTCTGAATTTCATAGGTACCTCTTCTTATTCCTCAATGGAGAAAATCTTTCCTGCGAGAAGCTTCCTAACAGCCTTTGAAAGCTTGGGTTCGTTAGTCAGTTTGTCCGTGTCCACGGTCTTCTTTTCTCCCTCCATATCGAAAGCAAGGGTGGCGCCGTCGGCGGTAACATCCATCTTGACCTTCGCCCCCATCACGATCGGCACATTCACATCGTCATGACCCGCCGGGAACCCGCATATAACCGGGATATTGTACTTCTTCAAATACTTGGAGAGCAGTTCCTCGGCCGTTTCAAATTTCAAATCCGCGTCGGATTCCGACTCTACGAACTCGCCCAGGATAACCCCCTTCACATTTTCCATCACGCCATGCAGTTCAAGACTGTTGAACATGCGGTCAATGTTATGGAACGACTCGCCCACCTCTTCCATAAAGAGGATAATCCCGTCGTTCGAAAAAACATCGATATCGCTTGCACCCACCAGCGGAACGAAGGTTGCCATGTTGCCGCCCACCAAAACGCCCTCAGCCTTGCCCGTCTGGTTAAGCTTATGCTTCGGCACCTTGTACGTAGGAACGGTTCCCTTGAGCAAGTCCCGCACCAGTGTGCTGTTGTCATCGGTGCCACCGGTCTTTGCGATAAACGAGCTCATAGTGCCATGAATACTCATCACGCCAGCCTTTGTTTCCATGGCGTGTAGCGTGGTAATGTCGCTAAACCCGATAAGCCACTTGGGATTGTCCTTCACCAGCTTCTGGTCAATGTAATCCACCAGCTGGATAGTGCCGTAGCCACCGCGGTTACAGAGAATCGCCTTGATGCTTGTATCCTTAAGGGCCGCAATAAAGTCATCGGCGCGTTCCTGAACCGTACCTGCATACTTACCAGCGTCCAACTTGCCCACGTTCTTACCAATCTCGGGCACAAAGCCCCAGGCCTTTATAGCCTCGGCCGTCTTCTGGATATTGGAATCAGGCGTGCTGTACGAAGGCGAAAGCAGGGCCACCTTGTCACCCTTCTTTAGGAATGCAGGCGCCACCCCTTCGGTAATAGGCCCTGCATTGTTATTGCCCGAAGAACTGCTGGAACTATCGTCACCGCAGGCCGCAAAGAACAGCGAGAAAGAGATTGTCACACACCCGAGAGTGCTCGCAATGACACGCTTCTTGAATCCCATGATAAACCCCATTTGTTTATTTAAATGTAAAAATAACAGAAAAGCTCCGCTTTTAAGCGGAGCCTTCCTCTAGGATAATTCTGTGCTAAACAAGAATTAGAAACGGAAGTGGGCGAAAGCCTTGTTGGCTTCGGCCATCTTGTGCGTGTCGTTCTTCTTGCGGACAGCGTTGCCTTCACCGTTCTTGGCAGCAACCAGCTCGGCAGCCAGACGATCGGCCATGTTGGCTTCGTTACGGCTACGGGCGGCGTCGAGCAACCAGCGGAGGGCGAGAGCCTTGGCGCGATCCGGGGCAACTTCCATAGGAACCTGGTAGTTGGCACCACCGACGCGGCGGGACTTCACTTCAACCTTGGGCTTGATATTGTCGAGGCAGATTTCGAACTTCTCGAGCGGAGTCTCGGGACCTTCGAGCTTCTGGCCAAGCTTTTCGAGAGCAGTATAGACGATCTGTTCAGCGATGGTCTTCTTGCCCTGCTTGAGCACCACACCGACGAGTTCGGTAACGAGAGTGGACTTGTAACGCGGATCCGGGAGGATAGAGCGATGGAGAGCCTTTCTTCTTCTAGACATATTCTACTTCCTTACTTCTTTGCCGGAGCGGCGCCTTTCTTCTTAACACCATACTTGGAACGGCCGTTCTGACGGCCATTGACAGCCTGGGTATCCAGGGCGCCACGGATGATGTGGTAACGAACACCGGGAACGTCCTTCACACGACCACCGCGGATGAGCACGATGGAGTGTTCCTGGAGGTTGTGGCCTTCACCGGGGATGTAGGCGGTAACTTCCATCTTGTTGGACAAGCGCACACGGGCGATCTTACGAAGAGCAGAGTTCGGCTTCTTCGGGGTGCTGGTGTACACACGGGTGCAGACGCCACGCTTTTGCGGGCAGGACTTCAAGGCCACAGAAGCGGTCTTGTTGCTGATTTGTTCGCGTCCGTTACGGACGAGCTGTTGAATAGTAGGCACTATTAATCTCCTAGATTTTGGAGTGCAAATATAGTTTTTTTTCCAAAGTTTTCAAGTACGGGTCCGAATTACTCCATTTCTTCTTCGTCAGAAGTCCCGATTTCGTTATCCAGCATCTGGATAGCGCCGTCGGTGCTGTAGTGTTCGGCCTGTACCGCTTGCAAGCGTTTCCTTTCTTCCGCTTCGGCATCGGCATCGACCACCTGGACGTTCCTCAGGTGGCGGGCACCGGTTCCGCACGGAATCAGACGACCCATAATCACGTTTTCCTTAAGGCCCATGAGCGGGTCCACGCTTCCTTCGATGGAGGCGCGGGTAAGGATCTTGGTGGTCTCCTGGAACGAGCAGGCAGAGATGAAGCTGTCTGTTGCCAAGGAGGCCTTCGTGATACCAAGGAGCATCGGCGTAAAGGTCGCCGGCGTCTTGCCAGCCGCAATCAACTGATCGTTGATGGCGCGAAGACGTGCCTTGGAGATTTCTTCGTCCGGAAGCAGTTCAGAATCGCCGGCATCCTTGACACGAACCTTACGCATCATCTGGCGTACGATACATTCGATGTGCTTATCTGCGATAGCCACACCCTGCAGGCGGTACACCGCCTGGATTTCGTTCACCAAATGGCGCTGGACATCTTCGGGTCCAAGAACGTCGAGGATATCGTGGGGGTCCACGCTACCTTCGCTAATCTTCTGACCGGCACGGACACGGTCACCTTCATTGACCGCCAGATGCACGCCATGGGGAACCAGCACTTCCTCCTTCTTGTCGTCCATCTGAATGATAACTTTCTGGTTTCCACGGACGTCGTCACCGTAAGAGATGAGACCGTCAATGGGGGCGATAAAGGCCTTGTTCTTCGGGCAACGAGCTTCGAAGAGTTCAGCCACGCGGGGAAGACCACCCGTAATATCGCGGGTCTTACCAGCCGCACGGGGGAGCTTGGCCACGGTCTGACCGATGGTCACGGTGTCCCCGTCCTTTACCGTCAAGATAGCTCCGTCGGGAAGCATGAAGTGGCCGACCTTGTTATTGCCGGAATCGACGATGCTGATAGCGGGACGGCGCTTACCGCGCTTGTCGCTAATCACAATCCAGGTTTCGACTTCGGTCACTTCGTCTTTTTCTACACGGAACGTAGCGTTTTCAACCAAGTCAATGAACTTGATAGAACCGGCCACGTTACTGATAATGGGGCTGTTATACGGATCCCATTCAAACATCTCCTGTCCTTTCTTGACAGAATCGTTGTTGGCAACCTTAAGGATGGCGCCATACGGAATCTGGTAACGACCCTTGTTAATTCCTGTGGTATCGAAGATCACCAATTCGCCCATGCGGCTCACCACCACCTTCTGGCCTTCATGATCAACGGTTTCCACCTGTTCGAGTTCCACGCGACCATCCACGGTAGCCTTCTTGTTGTTCTCAACAGTCAGACGAGAAGAGGCACCACCAATGTGGAAGGTACGGAGTGTAAGCTGCGTACCAGGTTCACCGATGGACTGTGCAGCAAGCACACCCACGGCTTCGCCCAGGTCAACCGGACGACCGGAAGCCAGCATACGGCCATAGCACTTAGCGCAGACACCGGTGCGGGATTCGCAAGTAAGCACGGAACGCATGGTGATGTGTTCCAGACCGGAAGCGGAAATCTTCGGCAGGTCGCGTTCGGTCACGAGCTCGCCAGCCTTCACGATCACTTCACCGGTAACAGGGTGCTTGATATCTTCAATAGGTGCGCGTCCCAGCAAGCGTTCTTCCAGCGGGATCACGGTATCGTCACCGTCCTTGAAAGCGGAGACTTCAATACCCTGAGTCGTGCCGCAGTCAGCTTCGGTAACCACCAGGTCCTGACCCACGTCCACAAGACGACGGGTAAGGTAACCAGCGTCAGCGGTCTTCAAAGCGGTATCGGCCAGACCCTTACGGGCACCGTGAGACGAAATGAAGTATTCCATCACGTTCAGGCCTTCGCGGAAGCAGGACTTAATCGGGTTCTCGATAACTTCCTGACCGCCAAGCTGCTTGATAGGCTTCTGCATCAGACCGCGCATACCGGACAGCTGCTTAATCTGTTCACGGCTACCACGAGCACCGGAATCGGCCATCATGTAGACGGGGTTGAATCCGTCACGGTCGCGGGAAAGCAAATCCCACTGCTTGTTAGCCACATCCGTCGTGGTGCGGGACCACACGTCAATAATCTGGTTATAGCGTTCGCCGTCGGTAATGACACCATCTTCGTAGAGGCTACGAATCTGGTTCACCTTTTCGGTGGCGGCATCCAGCATAGCCTGCTTTTCTTCGGGAATCACCATTTCGGCAATAGCCACAGAAGAACCGGCGCGGGTTGCCCACTGGTAACCGTTAGCCTTCAGGTTGTCCAGGTAATCCACGGTCACGCGGTTACCGGTACGGCGGTACAAATCGTCGATGGACTTCGCGATGACCTTCTTGCCGAAGGTTTCGTTGGCGTAGCCCAACTCGGGAGGAACGAATTCGTTAAAGATGATACGACCGACAGTGGTCTTGATAACGTTCACGTCCTTCAGGGTGAGGAACTTGATCTTGTCGCCAGCCTTGACAGAAACTTCGATGTTTCCATTGTCATCGGCGCTTTCGCGCAGGCAGACGCAGTCCTTCTCTAGGGCGCCCATGTAGATCTTGCGGCCGGCAGGGAGGCGCAGGTAAACGTTGGCGTTCAGGTCCACCACGCCGTTTTCGTAAGCACGGACGGCTTCGGCGGGGTCGTAGAAATGCATGCCTTCGCCCTTGCGACCCGGACGGGGCTTAGTCAGGTAGTACAGACCAAGCACGATGTCCTGGCCCGGCACAGCGATAGGCTGACCGGAAGCGGGGTGCAGGATGTTGTTGGAAGAAAGCATGAGCACGCGACATTCCAGCTGGGTCTCGAAAGACAGCGGGAGGTGCACAGCCATCTGGTCACCGTCGAAGTCTGCATTGAAAGCGGTACAGACGAGGGGGTGCAGGCGGATGGCATTACCTTCGATCAGTTTCGGATAGAAGGCCTGGATACCCAAGCGGTGCAGCGTAGGAGCACGGTTCAGCATCACCGGGTGGTCCTCAATGATCTCTTCGAGGATATCCCACACTTCGGGGCGTTCGGCGTCCACATACTTCTTAGCAGACTTGAGAGTATAGACGATGCCGTCTTCTTCCAAGCGCTGGATAATGAAAGGCTTGTACAGTTCCAAAGCCATACGCTTCGGAAGACCGCACTGGTGCATCTTCAGTTCCGGGCCAACCACGATCACGGAACGGCCGGAATAGTCCACACGCTTACCGAGCAAGTTCATACGGAAGCGACCCTGCTTACCCTTCAGAAGTTCGGCAAGGCTCTTGAGCGGACGAGCGCCACCTGCACGGGCACTACGACGACCGCTGTCGAACAGCTGGTCTACGGCCTCTTGCAGCATGCGCTTTTCGTTGCACAAAATCACGTTAGGAGCACGGATGTCGATCAACTTTTTCAAGCGGTTGTTACGGTTGATGACACGGCGATAAAGTTCGTTCAGGTCGGAAGTGGCAAAGCGGCCACCTTCCAGCGGAACGAGAGGACGCAGGTCAGGCGGAATCACCGGAAGAACGTCCAGAATCATCCAAGACGGCTGGTTAGCAAGCAGGCGAACTTCGTTCGGGTACTTGCGGCGGAATTCTTCATAGGCGTCGGCCAGCACAAAGTCATCGTGCTTGGTCTCGTAATCAGCCTTGAATTCGGCCACGGCTTCGGCCAGGCCCTTAAGCCATGCCTTGCCAGCGTCACGGGAGCTGTCAGGATTGTTGTAGTAGCTACGGAAGCTTTCCATCTGGGACTTCTTGAAGGCTTCCACAATCTTCAGACGCTTCACGGATTCGTCGCGCTTGGTCTTGGACTTGGATGTAGCCTGCAGGCGAAGTTCTTCAGAAAGCTTGGTCAGGTCCAGACGGTCCAGCAACTGCTTAATAGCAGAAGCACCCATCTTGGCGTCAAACTTACGACCTTCGGTAACCAGGTCCTGGTACTGGGCCTCGTCAATGAGGGCACGCTCTTCCAGGTCGGTGTCACCCGGATCAATCACCACGTACTTTTCGTAGTAGATAACGTGTTCCAGGTCCTTGGTGTTCAAGTTCAAAAGAGCACCGATGACGCAGGGCTGGTTCTTCACAAACCAGGTATGAGCCAGAGGGATAGAAAGTTCAATGTGGCCCATGCGTTCGCGACGCACCTTGGAGTGAGTCACTTCCACGCCGCAACGGTCGCAGATAACGCCCTTGTAGCGCACGCGCTTGAACTTACCACAGTTACATTCCCAGTTCTTGACCGGTCCAAAGATCTTTTCGCAGAAAAGACCATCGCGTTCAGGCTTGAAGGAACGGTAGTTGATGGTTTCCGGCTTGGTCACTTCACCATACGACCAATAGCGGATTAGATCCGGAGCGGCGAGATGTATGGAAATATCGCCAGTATTTTCAGTCTGTTCAATCATTTCTTCAGACATATTACCTATCTCCAGTGGTCTCGATGTCAAGACCCAAAGAATGAACTTCGCGAATCATAACGTTGAAGGATTCGGGAATACCGGGCTTCGGAGTGTTCTTGCCATGAACAATGGCATCGTACACCATGGAACGACCCTGCACATCGTCAGACTTGACGGTGAGGAGTTCCTGCAGACTTGACGGTGAGGAGTTCCTGCAGCGTGTAAGCGGCACCGTAAGCTTCCATGGCCCACACTTCCATTTCACCGAAGCGCTGACCACCGAACTGGCTCTTACCGCCGAGAGGCTGCTGCGTCACCAGGGCGTAGCTACCGATAGAACGGGCGTGGATCTTGTCGTCCACCAAGTGACCCAGCTTCAGGTAGTACATGTAACCGATGGTGACCGGGTTCAAGAAGGCTTCACCGGTGCGACCGTCATAAAGTTTGGCCTTACCGATAATCTTGTTGTTGTCCGGATCCATCTCGTAGTTGACAATGGGGTTCTTCTGGTAAGCCTTTTCCAGTTCCTTGCAAATGTCTTCGAACTTAGCACCGTCGAACACAGGGGTAGAAACCTTGAAGCCAAGAGTCTTGGCAGCCCAGCCCAAATGAACTTCAAGCACCTGACCGATGTTCATACGAGAAGGCACGCCCAGGGGGTTCAGAAGAATCTGGAGCGGACGACCGTCTTCGGTGAACGGCATGTCTTCGACCGGCACGATCTTGGAGACAACGCCCTTGTTACCGTGACGACCAGCCATCTTGTCACCGATAGAGAGGCAACGCTTCTTGGCGATGTAAACCTTGACGCTCTTGAGAACGCCGGGCTTGAGTTCGTCGCCCTTCGTGACCTTGTCGATTTCCTTTTCCATGGTGCGGGTAAGGGTATCGAGGTTGTCGCGGGCCACCAGCACGAGGGAGAGCACCATTTCCTGGAGCTCGTCGTCGCCCGTTACGAAGGTGGAGGCGGGAGAAACCTTGGTCACGTCCAGCATGGCCAGGTTCTGCTCGTTGTAAATCTGTCCTTCGCGAATCAGGAGTTCGTGGGTTTCGTTGTCCATCACCTTGCCGGCAGCCTTACCAGCCAGGAGTTCGAACAGGTGTTCACGGCAAGAGGCCTTAATCTTGTCAATCTGGGCCTGGAAATTGGAACGGATCTCTTCAATGGTCTCCGCATCCTTTTCCTTATTCTTCTTGTCACTCTTGTCCTTCTTGCTGAAGACGCGGGTCTCGAGCACAACGCCCTTCATTCCCGGAGGAGCCTTCAGAGAAGAATCGCGGACGTCGCCGGCCTTTTCGCCGAAGATGGCGCGGAGCAGGCGTTCTTCCGGAGTAAGTTCCGTTTCGCCCTTCGGAGTCACCTTACCAACGAGAATATCGTCAGCATTGACTTCGGCACCCACGCGGATCACGCCGTTCTCGTCCAGGTTACGGAGGGCTTCTTCGCCCACGTTGGGGATTTCACGGGTGAGTTCTTCAGGACCACGCTTGGTGTCGCGGACTTCCAATTCGTATTCTTCGATATGGATAGAAGTAAAGGTATCCTTGATGGCCAGTTCTTCAGAGATGATAACGGCGTCTTCGTAGTTGTAACCGTTCCACGGGAGGAAGCCAATCAAGATGTTCTTACCCAGAGCCAGTTCGCCGTGATCGGTGGACACGCCATCGGCCAGCACATCGCCAGCCTTGACGAAATCACCCACATTCACGATGGGCTTCTGGTTAATGCAGGAATCCTGGTTAGAACGCTCGAACTTGCGGAGCGTGTAATTGTCAATGGGATCCTTGCCGAGGAATTCAAAGTTTTCGCCGAGGCCGGTGAGAGGCTCGAAATTGCCATTCACCATGTTGCCACGCTGCACGGTAACAGTGCGGGCGTCCACGAAGGTCACCTTACCGTCGTGCTTGGCGCGAACCACCGTACCCGAGTCAAGGGCGGCACGGCGTTCCAGGCCGGTACCCACCACAGGGGCTTCGGCACGGAGCAGAGGCACAGCCTGACGCTGCATGTTTGAGCCCATCAAGGCACGGTTAGCATCGTCATGTTCAAGGAACGGGATAAGGCCAGCGGCCACGGACACAATCTGCATCGGGGCCACGTCCATAAGGTCGATGTGGTCCGTTTCGGTATCGCCGATAGCGATGCTGTCCTGGCGGAGCAGGTGGGGGTATTCACTCTTATCACGGACGATAACGTATTCTTCCTTGAAGCGGTTGTCGTCGGTGAGTTCGGTAGAAGCCGGAGCCACCTTGAAGGAGTCTTCTTCGTCGGCGGTGAGGTAAGTGATAAAGTCAGAAACAATCTGTTCAACCACAGAGCCCTTCTGCACGTAGTCGGGCTTGCCGTTGAAGCTATCCAGGACGAAACCGTTCTTGCAGTAAGAAACGTTACCGTCGGCATCCTTGATTTCGAACACCTTGTTCACGAAGCTGTCGAACAGGTCGCGCTGGCGGTTGTCCAGGTTCATGCGGACATCGTCCATTTCCTTCTTGGAAAGTTCCAGCTGCACAAACAGGTGGGGATCATGGACAAAGCCCTTGAAGACACCGAAATGCCACTTTTCTTCGGGGAACATGCACTTGTTGCCATTAGCATCGGCAAATTCCACCAAGCCGACAATGCGGTACGGGGTTTCAATAAAGCCAAAGTGGTTCACCACGGCGAAAGAAGCCAGGGAGTTGATAAGACCGATGTTCGGTCCTTCAGGAGTCTCGATGGGGCACAGACGGCCATAGTGAGTGTAGTGAACGTCACGGACTTCGAAGCCGGCGCGTTCGCGAGAAAGACCACCGGGACCGAGAGCAGAGAGACGGCGCTTGTGAGTGAGCTCAGAAAGCGGGTTCATCTGGTCCATGAACTGAGAAAGCTGAGAAGAACCGAAGAAGGACTGGACCACGGAGGAAACCATGCGGGTATTCACCAGGTCACGAGGAGTGGTCTGCTCTTCGTCGGAATGGAGAGAAAGGTTCTCGCGAATCACGCGAGACATACGGGAAAGACCCACGGAAATCTGACCCGCCAAAAGTTCACCCACAGAACGGGTGCGGCGGTTGCCCAAGTGGTCGATATCGTCCAGGGCGTATCCGGAGGCTCCGTCATAGAGACCCACCATGTATTCGATGATGGCAAGGAAGTCTGCCTTGCTCATGGTCATGGTAGAAAGGCTAGGAATCTTCAGATCCTGCATGTTGAACTGTTCAGAAACAGACTTGAGGATACCGAGGATTTCCTGAGTATAAACCTTGTTGTTCAAGCGGTAACGACCAACCTCGCCCAGATCGTACTTGCGGGGGTCGTTCAGGAACAGGCCTTCAAAGTAAAGGCGTGCAGCCTCGTCGTTGGGAGCTTCGTCCTGCTGCTGGTGAGTCACCGAGTAAATAGCGCGGAGAGCTTCGCCCTTGGACTTGGTCTTGTCGGCTGCCAGGGTGTAGTGGATAAGCAGGTTTTCTTCTTCCTTGGAAAGAAGAACAACACGTTCCACCTTGTTTTCAAGCAAGCATTCCAGCTTCTTGTCGTCGATAACGGTGTTGGCCTCGACAATCACTTCGCCGGTAGAAGAATCCACCACGTCGCTGAAGATGATTCGGTCGATAAGCACGGACTTGCCGTTTTCGTCAAATTCGTTTGCCAGGTCCTGCACGGAGACTTCTTCGGTCTTCTTGTAGAACAGGTTCAGAATATCCTGCGTGGTTTCGAAGCCGATGCTACGGAGCATGGCGGTAGCCGCAAGCTTCTTCTTGCGGTCGATGATCAGGTAAAGAACGTCACCTTCGGTATTGAATTCCACCCAAGCACCGCGAT
Organism: Fibrobacter succinogenes; assembly: GCA_902781185.1. Lineage (GTDB taxonomy): Bacteria > Fibrobacterota > Fibrobacteria > Fibrobacterales > Fibrobacteraceae > Fibrobacter > Fibrobacter succinogenes_G. Next base: position 3,888 of record CACZII010000035.1, on the reverse strand, counting down.
GAGGAATAATGCGGCTCTTGTAGTCGGAACGACCGTTGGGTTGCATTTCTTCGTCGAAGCTCACACCAGGAGAGCGGTGCAGCTGGGACACGACCACGCGTTCAGCACCATTGACGATGAAGGTGCCGTTTTCGGTCATGATGGGAAGTTCGCAAATCAAGACGTCGTTCTTGACTTCTTCCTTCAGCTTGCGGTCTTCGCCATCTTTCTCGAAAATGCGGAGGGCCAGCGTCGCGTAGAGCTCCATGCTATAGGTGAGCCCACGCTCGCGACATTCAGGGATGCTGTACTTCGGGATGCCGAAATAGTATTTTTCGTATTCCAAGGAATAGAGACCGTTCTGGTCAGTAATCGGGAAGATATCCTGGAATACCCGCTCCAAACCGACTTTCATCCTCTTTTCTTGAGGAATGTTGGCCTGAAGGAATTGCTCGTACGATGCCTTCTGGACTTCGATCAAGTAAGGAAGTTCCAGCTGGAATCTATTGGAGGAATAACTCTTTCGCTCCGTTGTCATTAGAAATACCTCATCCGGTGAAGGGCCTGATTAGATAAAAACACCAAAAGCCCGCACTCGCGTGCAGGCGATTGGAAAGAGCAGTTCAAAGAACTGAGAGCATTACTTGAGGGTAACCTTTGCTCCGAGTTCTTCGAGTTTCTTCTTGAGAGCTTCGGCGTCGGCCTTAGGAGCGGCTTCCTTGATGACGCTGTTAGCAGTCTCAACGACCTTCTTGGCTTCGGCGAGGCCGAGACCGGTGATAGCGCGAACTTCCTTAAGGACGTTCATCTTCTGAGCGCCGCATTCGACGAGGATCACGTCGAATTCGGTCTTCTCTTCAGCAGGAGCGGCAGCAGCGGCGGCCATTACGACGGCGCCACCGGCAGCAGCTTCGATGCCGTGAGTTTCCTTGAGGTAGTCAGCCAAAGCCTTGGCTTCGAGAAGGGTAAGACCAACAATTTGATCGCCCAGTGCCTTGATATCAGTTGCCATGATGTGTTTCTCCGATTATTCCGTTTAAAAGTTTTGGTTTGTGGTTTGTTGTTAAGCTTCCGGTGCTGCGGCAGCTTCAGGAGCTGCGGCTTCGGAACCTGATTCTTTTTCCAGCTTTTCCTGGAGGGTCTTGATTTGACCGGCAATCGTGGAGCCCGGTCCGAGAGCCATAGAGACGATCATAGCGATCATACCCTTACGGTCCGGAATCTTAGCGAGGTTCACGACTTCGGAGCCAGGCATCGGCTTACCATCGAGGTAGATGCTCTTGGCGACCAAGAAATCAGGATTTGCTTTGTGGAATGCTTCAATTTCGCGGGCAGGCAGAAGAGGATCATCTTCGAAGCCAACCATCACGGATGTTGCTCCGGTCAGCTGGTCGTCGAGACCTTCAACCTTGAGAGCGGCGAGCACGCGCTTCAGAAGAGTATTCTTTACAGCGTGGTACTTAACGCCCTTTGCAGCGAGAGCCTTGCGGAGGGCATTGTCCTTTTCGACAGTGATGCCCTGGAAGTTGAGCAGATAGACGGCGGTGGCGTCCTTGAACGACTCGACGAGAGCGTCCACGGTCTGTTGTTTTTTAACTACAGCTTTCATGGTTCCTCCTAGCGCGTCAGTGCCATATCAAGTTTGATGCCCGGGGCCATCGTAGCCGTCAGAGTGAGGCTCTTGATGTAAGTGCCCTTAGAAGACTGGGGCTTGTTCTTCACGACAGAGTCGATAACGGTCTTGGCGTTTTCAGCCAGCTGTTCGACGCTGAAGGAGAGCTTGCCTACAGGAGCGTGGACGTTGGCGCCCTTGTCAACGCGGTACTGAATCTTACCGGCCTTGAGTTCCTTGACGGTCTGGGCGACGTTAACGGTCACCGTACCAGCCTTGGGGCTCGGCATCATACCACGAGGACCGAGAACACGAGCGACCTTACTAATCACCGGCATCATGTCGGGAGTAGCAACGACGGAATCGAATTCCAGCCATCCTTCCTGTATCTTCTGAACCAAGTCAGCACCGCCAGCATAGTCAGCGCCTGCGTTCTTTGCAACTTCAATGTTATTGTCCTTGCAGAACACGAGAACGCGGACCTGACGACCGGTACCATGCGGCAGCACAACCGTGCCACGAACCACTTGGTCGGAATGTTTTGGGTCCACACCGAGGTTGAAATGCACTTCGACCGTCTGGTCGAACTTCACCTCGGACTTTTTTAGGATTTCGATTGCCTCGGCAAGACCGTAAGCCTTGTTACGATCGAAAGCTTCAGCAACCTTCTTGTATTTTTTTCCTCTGAACATGAAATTTTCCTGTCAGATACGTAACGGTGAATTACCTGCCTCAGTCAACCACTTCAACGCCCATGGAACGAGCAGTGCCCGCAACCATGCGCATAGCGGCTTCGAGGTCGATTGTGTTTAGATCCGGCATCTTCTTTTGGGCGATATCCTGGACCTGGGCCTTGGTGATCTTAGCAACCTTTTTACGGTTGGGTTCACCAGAGCCGCTCTCGATTCCGGCAGCCTTCTTGATGAGGGCCGGGACCGGCGATACCTTCGTGATGAAGGTAAAGCTCTTGTCAGCATAGACCGTAATGACGACCGGGATAATCATTCCCTTGTCGTTCTGGGTCTTAGCGTTAAACTGTTTGCAGAACTCCATGATGTTCACACCCTTCTGACCAAGGGCGGGACCTACCGGGGGAGCCGGGTTAGCGGCGCCGGCGGGAATCTGGAGCTTAATATAACCTGTGATTTTCTTTGCCACTGTGTTATCTCCGTTGCAAAAACCGTACTATTAAGCGTCAGTGGATTCGACTTGGTTGAAGCCGAGTTCCACAGGCGTAGAACGACCGAAAACGGAAACCATGACCTTGACTTTGGTCTTGTCTTCCATAATCTCATCTACGACGCCCACAAAGCCCTTGAAAGGACCTTCCTTGATGCAGACATTTTCGCCAATTTTGTACGGGATTTGGATCTCGCCTCCAATAGAATCTTCAGGATTGACTCCAAGAAGGCGATCGACCTCGCTCTGTTGAAGCGGAACGGAATAGGAACACGAGAAGCGCGTGTCATTCCGGCGAAATGGGTGACGCCATTGATGGTCGACACCAGGTGCTGGGTGAGCTCGTCCAGCTCCATTTCAATGATGATATAAGCAGGAAAAAGGTTCTGAACAGAAGTACGACGCTTGCCGCGGACATTGCTGACCACTTCACGCGTCGGTACGATAATCTGTCCGAACTTGTCTTGAACGCCTTCGCGTTCAATCATCTGCTCGATGTGCTTTTTGATGTTGTTTTCTTGGCCCGAGAAGGTATGGATGGCGTACCAGCGTTTCATTTGCTAGCCCCTCCCCATAATCTTGTCGATAACCCAAGAGAGACCAACATCGAGACCGGCAATATAACAACCCATAATGACGCTGAAGAGCATCACCACGAGAGTCGAACCCTTGAGTTCTTCCCAAGTAGGCCAAGTGACCTTCTGCAGTTCCTGGATAGACTCTTTCACATATTGCTGGATCTTACGCATAATGACTCCTGAGGAAGCGAGCAGGTCGGGAGGGACTCGAACCCCCAACCAACGGTTTTGGAGACCGTGACTCTACCAATTGAGCTACCGACCTATGTCGAATTCCTTACTTGGATTCCTTGTGAACGGTATGCTTGCGGCAGAACCGGCAGTACTTCTTGTACTCCACGCGGGAGGGATGAAGACGCTTGTTCTTGTCGCAATCATAGTTGCGCTGATTGCATTCTGTGCATTCGAGCACGATGAGTTCTCTAGGCATGTCTTACTCTATTACTTGATGATTTCGGTTACAGAGCCAGCACCAACGGTACGGCCACCTTCACGGATAGCGAAGCGGAGCTGCTTTTCCATGGCGATGGGGGCGATCAG